>JAUVRF010000595.1 GCA_030597775.1 Methanobacteriota archaeon
ACGGTGACCCTGGGGGGGCTTGAGGACTCCTTCACCATTTTGATGGCCGGTTCGAAGGACCCCACCTTCGACCTGGACAACTCCCCCCCTGTGCTCGCCATCCTCTCGCCGGAGGACGGCTCGCTGCACAACGCCACGACGATCCCCTTCACGGGCGAGGCGTGGGCCGCTGTGATAACCGAGACCGAGGGCCTCCGGTCCATGGCCTATCGTGTGGACGGCGGTAACTGGACCCCGATGGACCTGCCCGCCGTGAAGGCATGGACCTTCGATGTCACCCTCGAGGACGGGTTCCACGTGGTGGAGGTCGAGGTCTACGACAACATCGGCAACTACAACACTGACTCGGTGACCGTCGAGCTGGACGCGGCGCCACCTGACCTTATCGTACTCGCCCCGGAGGAGGGGCTTGTCACCAACCAGACCAGCCTTCTGGTGATCGGTGTATGCGACCCCGGCGCTGAGGTGACGGTGAACGGTGTGGTCATCGATGTCTCGGTCGATGGAACGTTCAATCACACCCTGGACCTGGAGGAGGGTGAGAACGCGATCGTGATCATCGCCACTGATGAAAGTGGGAATTCCCGAACTGAAACGCGGAACGTCACCCTGGACACCATCCCACCCGAGGTGATCCTGGACCAAGAGGGGCCGTGGATCACCAACGAGCCGACGTTCGTGCTCTCGGGGACCAAGGAGGTCAACGCCTCGATCTACATCAACGGCTTCTTGAACGAGTACTACGGGTCGGACAGGTTCACCACCACCCTCGACCTGGAGGAGGGGTTGAACCCCGTGCTCATATTCTCCGTTGACATGGCGGGCAACAACTGGACCTCGAACCTGATCATCGAGCGGGACAGCACCCCGCCGACCCTGCAAGTGGCGAGGCTGCCAGAATACACCAGCGATGACACCGTGACCGTGCAGGGAAGCGTGAACGACCCGGACGCCATCGTGACTGTGAACGGCGTGGAGGTGACCCTGAGCGGTCTCACCTTCGCCCACCGGATCGCCCTCACGTTGGGCGAGAACACCATCACGGTGGAGGCGAGGGACATGCTCGGCAACGAGGCCGAACCAGATGTCCATGTCATCACCCTGGACAACATTCCACCTGTCCTCATCATCGACACGCCCAAGTACGTCCAGACCTACCAGGACGAGCAGAACCTCACCGGTACCACGGAGCCTGGCCTGCCGGTCGTGGTGCTCGTGCTCAACGGTGGATACACCAAGTCCTACAACGTCATCGCCGATGACGAGGGTCACTTCTTCGTCGAGGTCGCCCTTCCTCAGGTGGGTAACCACACCGTAAGGGTCACGGTCGAAGACCAAGCCGGGAACAGTGCCACCGAGGAGCTTTACTTTGAACGCCTCAGACCGGTGGTGCCTCCACCCGTCGAGCCCGAGGGCCCCAGCTGGTTGGAGGAGAACTGGGCCCACATGATCCTGGGAGCGGCACTGATAGCTTCCCTGGCAGTGTGGATGTTGACCCTATCTGCCACCAAGCGGAAGAGGGAGGCCATGAGGGCACGGGCACGGGCCGCCCGCGAGGCCGCCGCCAAGACGGAGGGCGAGGAGGACTGGGAGGATGCGGACGAGGTCGGGGTCGAGGACGATGGCGTGGACCTTGAAGATGAGGAGAAAGAGACAGGATCGAACCTCCCAGAGGAC
>JAUVRF010000304.1 GCA_030597775.1 Methanobacteriota archaeon
AGGAGATCTTCCTGCCCCACGAGATCGGTTACACCGCCTCGGTGCTTCTTATGCTACTTGTGTTGTTCACTTGGTATTACATCGTCAAGTGGAACGAGAGAACTGGAAAATTAACTGCATTTTGAAACTAAAAGGAGGTAAACATTATGGAAAAAGACGGACCAATTGCGGTTCTGATAATAGTCATCTTGCTCGTGGCCACCTTCGCATTCGCGGTGGCCTACGAACCGGAGGAAGGCGGCGGCAACGGCGGCGGTGGAGGCACCGGCCTCACCGTCCAGGGCGCGACCCTGGCATCCGCGCAATCCGGCAAGGCCTGGTTGATCACCGCTCCCGCGGTGCACGCCAACCTGAACGATGGATTCTCTGGCAACGACCCGTACATCCTGGACGTGCGTGGCGCCGACGATTACGCCAAGGGCCACGTGCCCGGAGCCCACAACATCGGTTGGCGTGACGTGTGCAAGGAGGAGAACCTGGCGACGCTGCCCACGAACAAGCAGATCGTCGTGTACTGCTACTCCGGACACACCGCCACCCAGGTGGTCGGTGCCCTCAACGTGCTCGGATACGACGCTGTCACGATGAAGTGGGCCTTCAACGCCTGGACCACCAACACCGACATGGCCGGTGGTTACTTCAAGGCCTCCGACAGCCACCAGTTCCCCATCGTGACCGGCCCGAACCCGGGCGTCTGGGCTGACGGCTCCTACGATATCTACAAGGATATCGCAGAGGGGTGTGACGACCCACTTCCCCCCGCCGCTGGAGGCGACCTCCCGACGGGAGGCGCCGAGGACGAGGACATCCAGGGCGCGGCCGAGGCCTGGTTCGCATCGGGCAAGGCGCCAGCAGTCTCTGCCCAGGCCCTGTTCGACAGGCTGAACGACACCGATGCCTCGAACGACCCCTACGTGCTGAGCATCCGCAGTTCCACGCAGTACGAGATCGGCCATATCCCTGGAGCCATCCGGTCCGACTGGTCCACCCTCTTCACCGAGGAGAACCTGTCGAAGCTTCCCGATGACGACACCCAGATAGTCGTCGTATGTTACACCGGTCACACCGCCAGCATGGTCACCTCCATGCTGGGCATGAACGGCTTCAACACCACCGCCCTCAAGTGGGCCATGACCTCATGGTCCGACGACACCACGGTGGCACCCAGTCGCTACAACCGCGGCACGGACGCCCACAACTACGAGGTCTTCGTGGGCAGCGAACCCGGTGACATGGAAGGCGCAGAGATAGCGGGTCCCACCGACGAGGAGATAATCTTCGATGCTGCCTACGCCTACCTGTCCAACGGCCCCCGCTACTTCAAGGCCGTGGACCTGGAGACCCTGCTGGGCGACGCCGATCCGGACAACGACCCCTTCGTGCTGAGCATCCGGGGGGCCACTGACTACGAGACGGCCCACATCCCCGGTGCGGTGAGGATGGACTGGAGAACGCTGTTCGCCATGGAGAACCTGGTCCTGCTACCCGCCGACGACACCATGATCGTCGTGGTCTGCTACACCGGTCAGACCGCCAGTCACGTGACGCCGCTGCTCAACATGCTGGGATACAACGCCTCCACGCTGCTCCATGGCATGTGCTCGTGGAGCCCCGCGGCGGTCAAGTGCTTCAACGCCACCACCGCCCAGCAGAACTACCCGGTGGTCTCGGGCGGCGAGCCGGGAACGCCCGCCGACGGCGAGACCCGCGACAACGGCTGCGGCGGCGACACCCCCGTGGACGGCGGCGAGTGGACCGGAAGCTCCGAGGAGTGGGAGATCATCCGACACGCCTGCGATGCGTACATCAGCTCGATACCGACGATGTACACCACCAACGTGGCGCTGTACAGCAACCTGTACGA
Organism: Methanobacteriota archaeon; assembly: GCA_030597775.1. Lineage (GTDB taxonomy): Archaea > Thermoplasmatota > DTKX01 > DTKX01. Next base: position 1,865 of record JAUVRF010000304.1, read on the forward strand.
TGGCTGGACGGCCAACGACCCGTTCGTGCTGAGCGTGCGCGGCGCAGCCCACTACGAGGCGGGCCACGTCCCGACCGCGGTGAACATCGGCGTTACCGTGCTTCTCGAACCCGAGAACCTGGCATTGCTGCCCACCGACAAGCAGATCGTGGTGTACTGCTACACCGGCCACTCGGCCGCCAACACCAACGCCATCCTCGGCGTCCTTGGCTACGACTCCTTGACGTTGAAGTTCGGTATGTGCTCCTGGTCGTCCAACAGCACCGTGAACGCTGCCAAATGCTTCTCCGGCGGTGCCAACTATCCCATCTCCACGGGTTCCGACCCGGGCGACTGGGACAGCGCCGCTCCGGCGGAGTAGACGAACACGAAAGGGAAAGAGATCGCTCACATGGTCGTGCTGACCACCCCGTACGGCCTCCCTACCTTCCCGGGTCTTCCGGGCCGGGTCCCCCCAGGGGGACCTTGGTCCGGGGACCCGGGATCCACTTTTTATTCTTACGTCATCAGTAGATGTAGTTGACCGAGGACCGGTCGAACCCGGAGACGATCTCGATGGATGTGTCCTCCGGAGGCATGAAGCCGTAGACCGGCCGGATGATGTCACGGAAGATGGCCCCGAAGTCCCTGGCGATCCTCGTAACATCGTGCTCCTTGCCGAAGGCCCTGGCCGAGAGCGCCACCGCAGTACCGCGGCACTCAGCTTCGTCCAGGATGTCCACGGCGTGAAGGAACTCGTGGAGCAGCAGGTAGAAATGGTACGGCTTGACCAGCTCCGGGTTGCGGGCCTGTATCACGCCCACCGCCTGGCGGTTGATGACGATGGCGTTGCCGCCCACCACGTAGTAGCCCCCGACGAAACCCCCCGAGGAGATGCCCAGGTCCACCAGGCCCAGCATCAGGCCGGCCCGGTGATGCCCCAGCTCGCACTCGACCAGGTCCTTCACCACCTCGAACAGGTCGGGCAGGTCATCTGAGGAGTCGTAGGCGATGAGGTACTTGCTACCCCCGGGGTTCGCACATCGGTCGGCTTCGGTCTCTCCCATCATCATTGTCTCCGTTGGATCAGCATATTGTTGTGGTCTCGCAGACCGCCCGTTCGATGGCGATCTCCCCGGTCTTGATGCCGGTCAACCTCTCCGACTCCCACCACAGGCGTTCGGCCAGCTCATCGTCCATTGCGGTCTTCGACACGGACGCTTCCTTCTCGTTCGCGAAGTACCTGCCCGTCACACCATCCACATCGGGCGACGAGGCCAGGTAAACCGAGGTACGCGCCCCCTTCGAAGTGCTCTTGCCTATGATCCTGGTGATGCCCTTTGCCACCGGGTTGAAGTCGCGACCGAAGGCGGAGGCCACGAAGCCTGGATGGACCGCATTGGCGGTTACGGAGGTGCCTTCGAGCCGCTTGGCCAGGGCCCTGGTGAAGAGGATGTTCATCAGCTTGGATGTGCCGTACGACCGCATCGACGACCAGCCCCTCTCGAACTGGAGGTCATCGAAGTCCAATCGGGAGAACCT
>JAUVRF010000294.1 GCA_030597775.1 Methanobacteriota archaeon
CGTCGAACACCATGATCGAGATCGGCCTTATCTTGCCACGCATCAGGATCCTGCCAGTGATGCCCAGCTGCAGGCCCGAGGCCGTCAGGTCGTCCACATCGATGAGGGGGAACACCCCGAAGACCATATTCACGGTGACCGTCGCCATCCGAAGGTCCGTGGCCACGAGATCTATCCTGTCGAGCCACGTGGTCTCCGAGAACCTGACGTTGCTGAAGGCCAGGTTCACGAACTCCAGGTTCCCGGCAGATATCCGGTACTCGTCCCCGTGGGGGGCCATCGACAGGTCCTTGATGTTCCGGGCGTCCATGAAGAGGTCCGCCTTGTTGCCCAAGGACCTTCCCTCGATCGCCACCAGCACGTCGAGGCTGGCATCGTTCGCGCCCACCGTCATCGACGGCAGGTTGGCGATCGGGCTCGTTTTGTCCATGTCGTAACCGCCGCCGGACTTCAACTCGAGGCTTACCAGCGTGGGAACGTTGTGGAGGGTGATGCTCGTCGCCGGTGCATCGTGCCCGCTGAGGTTCCGGGACATCTTGACGAAGGCGAAGGCGAGGGTCTGGGAGAGGGTTGTCTGGAGGAGGATGTCGGTCGCGTAGACGAAGCTCAGGTCCGCCTCCTGGGGCACGTTCGACAGCACGATCTCGACCGTGGCGATGTTGTCCCCGCGGATCCTGGCGTGCATGTGAAGCGGGCCCAGGGCCGAGGACGACCTCAGGCGCAGGTCGGCCTCCGTTCGCCCGCCGATGGATGTGTCGGCAACGATGTTGAGATGGAGATTGAGGTCGATGGGACTTACGAGGTCGGCCATGTAGAGCCACAGGTCCTTTCCTCCACCGCCCTCTATCAGCGATGCGCCCTCCATGAAGATCACGAGCTCCTTGTACTGGGGCGCGAAGCCCTGGAGGTCCAGGTCCATCACCGTCCGCTCCGGGGTCGACGTGAGCTCGATGGAGCCGACTGGGGATATCCCGGTCAGGAAGATCTTCGCATCGACGAGCACGTCATCGCCGTCGGGCAGCATGTACGCCGTCATGCCGTGGGCCCACCAGGCCTCGGGGACGGGTATCGAACCGCTCCTCTGGATCGAGGCGACGAGGTCCATGTTCCGGTCGCCCTCGAAGGCGAAGGAAACGTTGGAGGAGAAGGTGCCAAGGCTGTTGATGACCTCTACCGTGGCGTCGGAGACCGCCTCCAGGATGTCGGTCGCCAGGTCGGAGATGGCGAAGATGACCGAGGAGAACTCCAGGACATTGGTCACATTGCGTCCGCTGCCTGTATTGAGGTCCGAGAGGCCCAGGACGTCGGTGACCTCTGCCATGACCTCTCGTGGAAGGGGGTCCAGCTGGGCTCGCAGCTCGAAGTTGGAGGTGGCATCGCTCATCAGTATGTTCATGGCCTTGCCACCGGTCTTCAGGGAGACGACGTTCGGCTCCCCCTTGTGGAGCTGGAGACCGCGAAGGCCGCTGATCTGCAAGGATGCCGCCGTCCTTCCCGTCGGGTCGATCTCCAGCATGAGGTGGTCGCCATCCATCTGTCGGACCTGACCGTCCGATATCTGGAGGCTCAGTGTGTCGATCTCCCCCACCAGGATGCTGACGCCCATGACGTCGTCGCCCATCTGGAGGTCCACGCCACCGGGGACCCCGTCCATGCGCATCCTGATGAACTGCTCGCCTATCTGGGAGGTGTACTGGATGCGGTCCACCGTGCCATCGCCCATGTACAGCAACCCGTCATCCATCAGTTCCAGGGAGATGTTGTGGGGTATGTTCGACAGAACTATCGATGCGTTGGCGTCGTTCTTGACATCGATGAACAGCGCCTTGAACTCACGGTTGTAACGGGAGTCCAGGGTGATCCTCTTGTTCTCGCCGAAGTCGGCGGAGAACGCCCGTAGGTCCAGGATCCGGGCGGAGAACCCCGTCTGGACCATGCGTCCCTCGGGCTCGATGGTGTCGTTGTAGAAGGCGAAGTAGTCCACTCCCTCCTCGACCTTCACGTAGTGGTCCGATGTGAGCCACATCTCGATCTTGCCCAGGTGGTCCCGCTCGTTCGCGAACTCCACAGTGGTGTACCCTTCCTTGTCGGGCATGTTCAGCACGTTCTCGGGCAGGGACCGGAGGGTCTGGCCGATGTTGAACAGCTTCGAGGCCACACCCACCATGATCGAATCCATGAGCTGGGGGACGAAGGAGCGCACCGTCGGGTCGGGCCGCAACGTCTGTACCGGCTGGCCCCCCACGTCCAGGGTGCCGTTCAACCACGTGTCCCTCGGCAGCCCGGCCAGCTCCACATGGATATGGAGGTACTTCCGGCGGTCGCCCCCCATGAAGTCCCATTCGTCGAAGACGATCCGGGGTATGTTGGAGCTGGCCGTGAAGTGGATCTTGGCAACACTGCCCACATCCTCCGTGGCACTCCCGATATTGATAGCCAGGAGGGCCGGGGCATCGTACACGCGTGCCATGACCTGGGTGTCGTTCTCCCGGCTGTCGGAGTACTCCAGCTCAAGGTACGACCGCCTGTCGGCCGTCCATATCATCTGGTCGAAGGACCTGTTGAAGGAGGGGCTGTCGAACCACAGGGAGAAGGTACGGGGAACCACGTTCGTGTCCGATGGAGGATTGATCCGGGCGGCGATCCATGACGCCTCCTCGAACTGGGCTCCCTCGACCCCCTCCTGGCTGATTATCTTCATGTAACCGATGGTCGCGTGCAACCTGCCCAGGTTCTCCGACGCGGTATGGTAGATGGAGTAGGGCCCCGCGAAGGAACCGAGGTTGGTCCCGTTCCTCAATGACTCGTTCGAACGGAATTTCTGAACGATTTCACTGAGCTTACCACGTTCTACAGATAAGTTCACTTGGTCTGCGGTTATCGACATGTAACCCCGTTCTGGGATGCGGTCCACGTCGTACTCGATGAACCAGGTGTAGTTGATGCCGCTGTAACGGAAGGACTTGATGAAGGTGACATCGAGGGGCAGGTCCTCGGCACCGGACCCGAGCCGTTCCACCTCCACCGCGACGCCACCCCGCAATGAAACACCGAAGTGAATTGGGAGGAAACCGTAGGTGATGTTCTGGTTCTCAAGGACGGCCACAATGCGCAACCTGACATCGTTGCCATCCACGTCCCCGGTGTTGGTGTTGTTGTCCACATTGACCAGCTGCCACTTCTGCCAGTTGACGAGGCTTGGAATGAGACCGTCCCACGTGGGGTCCAGGTTGGGACGCAAGTACATGTCGACCCAGTTGCTGTGGTTGCCCGACTTGACGTAGATCTTGATGAGCAGGGGCTGGTCGAGGAGGATCGAGAAGGCGCCCGGGAGGGTCCCGTTGGGTGCGTTGGGGACCAGGTCCAGGATGGTCGGCCTCGTGGGCGGGGGCGGGGTCGTGTCATGGAGGGTCCGGTCCCC
>JAUVRF010000019.1 GCA_030597775.1 Methanobacteriota archaeon
CGCCGTCGTGAGCGCGCCGATGGGCCAGGGTTCTGCCGTTCTGTCGGGACCACACCTCGAGAATCCGGACCATCCAGCGGCCCACATGTGGCTGGCAGGCCTTCTCGGTCACGAACCTGGTGAACCAGTGGAACCCACTCCCGCCCCACGGCCAGGGTCGGAACCCACGGGAGAGGAGGTCGTCCGGCGCCTGGCCAGCGTGCGTGGCCGCGCCATATCCATATCCGACGTCTCCTGGCGGTCGGGAGAGAAGGTGTGGAACGGCCAGCGCGTTGCGGGCTTCACCGACGCCGTCATACCCCGTGCCAAGGCGCTGGCCCGATGGGGGTGGGCACCCAGGGGCAGGGTGGGGGGCCTCCTGCAGCTGCTCGATGCGGCCGAGAGGCGCATCGGGGCCCGGGCCCAACCCGAGATCTGGGACCAGGGTTTCGCGGCCCTCTCCGAGGCCGCCGCCGTGCTCCTTGACGCGTACTTCGCCTCCAGACGAGCGGGGATGCCCGCCCCACCCCCGAGGGTGAAGAGGCCTTCCAGGATAGCCCACGAGGGAGGCTTCAACGCACCCACGGCCCGGCCCGTGACCTCGAAGGAGGTGCGCCGAGGTTGATAGGCGTGTTCCTCTGCGATTGCGGCACCAACATTGCCGGCGCCATGGACCTGGACAGGGTCGAAAAGGCCCTCGAACGCCTGGAGGGTGTCAGGGTCTACCGTCACAGGTTCATGTGCTCCCAGGACGGCCAGGACCTGGTCAGGGAGATCCTGGATGGGGACGATGTTGACCGCGTAGTCGTGGCCGCTTGCTCTCCACATCATCACGGGGACGTGTTCCGCGAGGCGGTGGAGGGTCACACGACGGGGCCGCTGCCCGTCATGGCCAATATCCGGGAGCACTGCGCCTGGGTGACCCCGGACCCGGACGAGGCCACGAGAAAGGCCGTGGCCCTAATCAGGGCGGCGATCGCCAGGGTGATGGACGCCCAGGCCCTGGGAACGCTGACCGTCCCCGTCACCCCCGTGGTGGCCGTCGTGGGGGGAGGCATCACCGGCATGCACACCGCCCTGGAACTGGCCTCCCGTGGGGTGGAGGTGCACCTCATCGAGCGTGAGGCCACCATCGGTGGCATCATGGTGCTCCTCAACCGCACTTTCCCCACCGACGACTGCTCCCTCTGCTCCATCGCACCGGTCCTGGAGGACGTGGCCAGATCGAAGGGCATCCACCTCCACCCGCTCACCGACGTGGTGGGCCTACAGGGTCGGCCGGGTGCGTGGAACCTCACCCTGGCGACCCGACCCCGTCACGTGTCGGAGGAACGATGCACCGCGTGCGGCGAGTGCGTCATCTCCGAGTTCGTACCGACGGCGCCCCTCCTGCCCGCGGATGGGGAGCGCCTCATCGACCGGATCGCCATCGACGAGGATGCGTGCACCTCCTGCGGGACCTGCGTGAAGGTGTGCGAGGCCGCCACGGGAGAGGAGCCGGCCCTCACCCTCCCCGAGGGTTGCGAGGGGGATGCCAAGCTGGAGTACGAGACCCGCAGGTGCATAGGGTGCTGGGGATGCCTGGAGGCATGTCCCGAGAACGCCCTGCGCCGCGTTGCGGTCTGTCCAGTGGTCGTGCCCAGCGAGGTCGACCAGGGCCTGGGATGGCGTCACGCGATCTACCTGCCCAACCCCCATGCGGTGCCACTTACCTACGTGCGGGATCCCGCGACCTGCCTGGCCCTCACGGGAGAGATGGCATGCGAGGGGTGCTCCAGGGTCTGCCCCGCGGACGCCATCGTCGAGGACGGCCCCCGGGAGCAGGAGCTGGGTGTGGGTGCCATCGTCATCGCCACCGGCGTGGAGGAGGCCGACCTTGCCCGAACGGAGTACAGCTCCGGGCACCCCGACGTGGTCACCGCACTGCAGCTGGAACGCCTCCTGTCCCCCGAGGGACCCACCGGGGGCAAGCTGCTGCGACCCTCCGACGGTGCCCAGCCGGGTCGCGTGGTCTTCGTCCAGTGCGCCGGGTCCCGATCAGAGGTCCATCATCCCCACTGCTCCAAGGTCTGCTGCTCCCACGCCGTCAAGAACGCCAACCTCATACGCACCACGTGGCCGGAGATCGAGGTGACCGTCTGCTACACCGACCTCCGGGTGTCTGGAAGGGACGCGGAGGAGTACTACGACCGGGCCCGGCGGACCGGTGTCCGTTTCCTGCGGGGCAACGTGGCGGAGGTGGACGTGGGTGGCGTGGGACCCGTAGTGGTCACCGAGGACACCCTGGGCGGGGGCGGTCGGCTGGAGCTCCCGGCGGACCTGGTCGTGCTATCCACCGCCCTCCTTCCATCCCGGGGTACAAGGGAGATCGCGGGCCTCATGCATCTGGCCACGGACCCCCAGGGGTTTCCCCGGCCCGTCCACCCGAAGCTGAGACCGGTGGACATGGCCCAGAGAGGCATTCACGTGGCCGGGTCGGCGGCGTTCCCCAAGTTCATCCCGGCCTGCCTCGCAGGGGCGGGCGCGGCCGCCCAGCGGGCTGGCGACCTGGCCTCCATCGGAGACCTGGAGCTGCCCCGGTCCTACCCGGACCTGGACGCGGACCGATGCATCGGTTGCATGGCGTGCATCGCCGAGTGCCCCTTCGATGCCATCGAGCCCACCGATGACGGGCGAGTGCGCATCGTGGAGGCGGCCTGCCAGGCCTGCGGCAAATGCGCGGCAGTATGCCTCTCCACCGCCCTCGATCTCCGGGAGCTTCCCCTTCCCACCCTGCAGGCGGAGACGGACGCCATGCTCGACGCGGCCCTTGCCTGGGGAGATGCCGGGAGCAGGCCGGTCGTCGCCTACGCGTGCAACAGCTGCGGCTACAACGCCGCGGACCTGGCGGGCTCTCGCAGGATGGACCTGCCCTCGGAGGTCCTGCCCTTATGGGTCCCGTGCTCGGGCCGTCTGTCCATCGAGGACCTGGTCCATCCCTTCACAAGGGGCGCGGCGGGGGTCCTCGTTGCCGCCTGCCTTCCAGACCAGTGCACATTCGTGGACGGCAACACCGCCCTGGCCCATCGTCTTGAACAGGCCCGGCAGCTGCTGGCAATGATGGGCATCGACCCCCAGCGATTGCAGCTGGTCCACACCAGCTCCGCCGACGCGGCCAGGTTCAGGGAGGCGACGGAGGAAATGGCACGGGTCGCCCGGGGCCTGCCGGGAGGTGGCGGTGAATGATACCCCTGGGCGAGGGGTGCCAGTGCGACCGCTTCGGCGCCGTGGAGTGCACCAGCTGCCGGATCTGCGAGGCGGTGTGCCCGCCCCGGCTTGACCTGGCGAGCATAGTCTCCCTCTCCCGACGCCTCGATGGGCCCGAGACCTCCCACCAGGGTCTCTTCACCAGCCTGGCCATCCTCGAGGCCCAGGGGGCCGCGATGGGCCTGGGGGCCTGGCACGCCGACCTGCCAGGTGTGGAGACCGGCGACGACCTGGTGTTCTTGCCTGGCACCGCAGGCCTCATGGATGCCTACTTCCAGCGCGACACGGAGTACGCCGCCGGACCCCACGGCGCACTGCTGCTGTTGAATGCGGCAGGATACCATCCAAGGGTGGTCGGGGGCGGCTCTGGTCACGACCTCTACTACCAGGGGCGGCTTGACGAGTTCAAGGTCCTGGGAGAGATCCTGGTCCCCCGCCTCGAGAGCATGCTCAAGGGGACGGGGACCGATGCGGTGGTGTGCGCCTCCCCGGAGGACGCCCACGCGCTCCGCGACCTCCACGGTGTCGAGGCCATCCACGTGAGCGAGTTCCTCGCGGGAAGGGACATCGACATCTCGCCTCCGGGGGATGAACGTCCAAGGGTGGCATTCATGGACCCCTGCCGATTGGGCAGGTACCGGGACGCCTACGATGCCCCCAGGGAGCTCCTGGGCAGGGTGGCAGAGGTCGTGGACCTGGGATACGCGAGGGGCGAGGAGCCCTGCTGCGGCGTGAGCGCATGGGTCAACTGCAACGCCTGGTCCAAGGACCACAGGGAGGGCATCATCCGACGGGCCCACGAAGCTGGCGTCGACGTCCTCGTCACGGCCTGTCCGATGTGCCAGGTCCACCTGGACTGCTACTACGCAGAGGAGGGCTACGATCCCGAGGACCCGGACGTCGTCCCGCCGCTGCGGATCACGGACATCTGCCAGCTCGTGGCGGAGCTCGGGGGCCTACTGCCCGAGGACCGTGACCGGCTGGTCCCGCTATCCCCGACCAGCCTCATGGTGGATGCTGGTATGCTCCTACCGCTTGCCGATGCCCCTGTCGTCGACCACATGGACGATTGGGCCGTGCGGAACGCCCACCTGTGCACCATCTGCATGCGATGTGTCCAGGAGTGCCACCAGGACGCGCCGGTCATCCACCACGTGATGAGCGTGAGGCGTGGGATCTGGGACAACGGGAGGACACCCGAAGGCGTCGCCGCCATGGTGGCAAGCGTCGAGGCGGAGGACGATGCCTTCGGAGAGCCCAGGGCGGGGCGCACCGAGGCCTACCCTCCCGCACTGCGCGCCAGGGTCGCGGCGTCCGCCGATGGTGCGACCCCCGAGGTGCTGCTGTTCCTGGGATGCGTGCTCTCGTACCAGGACCCCAGGGGCCTTGCCGCCGTCGTCCGGGTGCTCGAGGCGGCCGGTGTGGACTATGCTGTCCTGGGCGAGGAGGAGGGCTGTTGCGGATACGTGGACCACCTCGCGGGAGCGGAGGAGGCATTCAGCCAAGTCGCAACCGGCGTGATGGAGCGGGTCCGGTCGACGGGCGCACCCCTGCTCGTGACACCGTGCTCCGGATGCTTCAGGTCATTCTCCCAGCTCTACCCCGGGCTTGACCCCGCCTGGTCCACCGATGTGGAGGTCCTTCACGTGGCCCAGTACCTGGACCGGCTCATCAACGCCGACAGACTGCCCCTCGCCAAGGGAGGGGAGGTGCTCATGGTCGCCTATCACGACCCCTGCGACCTGGGGCGGAACTGCGGTGTCTACGACGCCCCGCGCAGGGTGCTGTCCGCACTGCCCGGCGTGGTGCTGGAGGAGTTCCCAGAGTCCCGACAGGAGGCCCGATGCTGCGGCGGAGGTGGAGCCCTCCGCGCGTTCGAGCCCGACAGGAGCCTGGAGATCGCCGCGGAGCGGTTGGACACCCTCGTGGAGGGCATCGACGTGGTGGCCTCGGCCTGCCCCTCGTGCAAGGGCAACCTGCGCCTTGCCGCCGCGAGGAGGGCCCGCGATGGCGGCGCCCGGCTCAGGGTCCAGAACATCTGCGAGGTCGTGGCCTCGCGCCTCGACGGAGGTGCTCGCTGATGGCTGGTGAAGGTCTCCGCGCCCGGATCGCCAGTATCCTGGAGCGGGCCGGGGTTGACGCCTGCATCCAGTGCGGGCGCTGCACCGCCACGTGCCCGGCTGCCCTGCCCTCGTCCCTCCGGGCGAGGGAGGTGGTGAGGGCGGTCCAGGACGGGGACATGACGGTGGTCACGGACCGTGACGACATCTGGCACTGCACGACCTGCTTCAGCTGCCAGGAGAGATGTCCCAAGGGCGTCCAGGTCACCCAGGCGATCCTCTGGCTGAGGGGCGAGGCGGTGGCCCTTGGCCACTACCCGGCACCCCATACCGCAGCGCTGGCCGAGATCTCCCGCACGGGCAACGTCTTCCCCCTCGAGGCCGAGATCAGGGCCGTGCGGGGACAGCTCTCCCTGCCCCTCGACCCTCCCGACTGCGCCCACGACCCGGAAGAGCTGGCAGCCTTCCACAGGTTGCTCGAGGTACTGGTGTTCGAGGATCTGGCACCGGAGCGGCGGCCGTACGCAGGCGAGGACACCAGAGAGGTCACCGGCGAGGGGTCCGAGGGAGGTGAGGGGTCATGACCGAGAGGTTCGCCTTCTTCCCCGGTTGCATCTCGATCAACCTTTACCCGTCCATAGACCGGGCGACGCGGCTGGTCATGGCCGAGCTGGACTACGAACTGGTGGACATGCCCTTTGCGTGCTGTCCACCCCCGGGCGTGCTGCGCAGCTACGACGAGCCGACATGGACCACCCTGGCCGCGAGGAACCTGGCGGTTGCGGCCCGGGAGGGGCTGCCTGTGCTCACGATATGCAACGGCTGCTTCGGCTCCCTCCACGAGGCCTCCGCCCGCATCTCGGAGGACGTGGAGCTCCGCGAGGAGGTGGTATTGGCCTTGCAGGAGGCGGGGATCGAGGGCGCTGCAGAGGTCGCTGATGTCAAGGTGCTGCCCATCCTCGACCTCCTGGGTACCCCAGAGGCCCGCGACCGGATCTCCGATCGTGTGGTCCATCGCCTGGGGACACCGGTGGCCGTGCACTACGGGTGCCACTACCTGCGGCCCTCGACCAGGACGGGTCGGGACGTGGAGGACCCCCGGGTCCTTGACGAGCTGGTGGAGATCGCCGGTTTCAAGAGCGTGCCGTTCCCCCAGAAGCTCTCATGCTGCGGTGCTGGAGGCGGGGCCTGGTCCGGGCAGGAGGCCACATCCCTCTCGATACTGGAACGGAAGCTGGGTGAGATGTCCTCCGCGGGTGCCGAGGCCGTGGTCAACGTGTGCCCCTTCTGTCACCTGCAGTTCGACCAGGGACAGCGACGCCTGGGCAGGGGCGTCCCGTCGGTCCCGTCGGTGCACCTCAGCCAGCTCCTCGGCCTTGCCTTCGGCATGAAGGACAAGGCCCTGGGCCTCCACACCCACCTCGTGCCCGCCAGGGGCCTGGCGAAGGCCGCCCGCAGTGCGAGGGCCGATGACCGTAAATAGGCTCAACACGATTGTCCCCCGAGGCATGCGGCATGATGCAGCGTCACGATGCTCCAGACGGTGATGTGGGGAGCCTGTCCTCCGAGGACATGGACGAGCTGTTGGCGGCCGGAGAGGAGGAAGGACCGGGGGTCCCCCGGGGCCGTTTGGTGGTGCTGGAGGGTATCGACGGGACCGGCAAGTCCCACGTGTCAAGGCGCGTGGTCGAGCACCTGGAGGCCCGGGAGGTCAACGCCATCATCACCTCCGAGCCCACCGACGGTGCCGTGGGCCGCCTCATCAAGAGGGTGACCGAGGAGGGCGTGGACCCCTACACCGAGCTGTTCCTCGTCATGGCCGACCGTGCCGACCACGTCCAGTGGATGGCCGCCCGCATGCGGGAGGGCAACTGGATCGTATGCGACCGCTACGCCATGTCCTCCGCGGCCTACCAGGGTACCTATCTTGAGGAGGAGTGGGAGACCAAGGGGCGGGACCCGGTGGCATGGATAATGGAGATGCATCGTCATTGGTGGATCGAACCCGACCTCACCGTGCTGATCGTGGACGACATCGACCGATGCCTGGACCGTGTGGACAAACGGGGTCCGACCACCAAGTTCGAGCGAAGGGACTACCTGGAGCGGGTGCAGGCGAACTACCTCCGCATCGCCGAGACGTCCGACGGCGTGGTCGTGGTGGACGACCCGGACCTTGATGACATCACCAAGGGGGTACTGGGCCGGGTCGAGGCACTCCTGGGTCGGCCTCTGGTATGATAGGAGTCTGGTTCTCGGATCGTCCCGCTACGATAGAGGATGACGCGGTTACCCCGATGGAAAGCGGGGAGGAGCCCGACGCCCCCTGGTGACACGATGGCTGGTGCGGGCGTGGTGGCCATGCGTGGCGATCGGTCGATAGCCGGGGACATCCCCTACAAGGACTTCCCGGTCCGGAAACCCCCGATGCACCTGTTCATGAGCGGTGGGATCGTCGCCGCCATGGGAACGTCCACCGAGGGCGTCAGGTTCGTGCTGGCCATCTTCGATGCGCTGGAGGCCATCGTGCTGCTGTTCATCGGCACAGAGCGGTACTCCGACCGGGCCGGGGATCGGGGATGCGTGCCGTATCGGACCCTCCACCTGAAGGACCCGCTCCGTGGGCTCATTGGGGGGGGATCCGTGCGCTGTCCCCTACCGATCCGGGTCCTCCAGATTCCTCCGGTCGCTCCATCCCGAGGATATCTCTCGCCTTGATGCCCGATATCGCAATTGCGGCTGCGCCCAAGGGCAGCGAGATCCAGATGGAGGTCATCACGAACAGCAGGCTGGCCGTGGTGGACAGGGTCGGGTCAACCCCCGCGAGGATGCATATTGCGGCGATGGCGGTGCTCGATCCCGCGCCGAGAGGGATGAGGAGGGCGGCGAAGGACGCAAGGCAGACCGCTACTATCACCAGCTCCGCGCTGATGTTGTAACCCAGGGCCCAGAACACCAGCCATAACCTGAGGGCCTCGTTGAGCCAGATGACGATGGTGAGGCCCGTGGCCGCCATCGCGGCCGCGCGATGGCTGGCGATCTCCCGGGTGCCCACCTCGAAGGTGCGGAGGAAGCCCGAGGCCTTCTCCTCCCATCGGTCGACCCGCTCGGTCTCCAGGCGATTCCGAAGGCGTCGGAACGCCCTTGCGGACAGTCTCTGCATCCCCTTGGGGTACAAGAGCAGCAGTATGATCGCTCCCATGAAGAGCGCCACGATACCAATGGACAGGAACAGGGTGTTCTGCGCCTCCGACGATATCACACCTATGAGGAGGACCAGGCCTATCACGGCCAGGCTCAGTGTCACGATGGTGTCGATGGTCTTCTCAAGGAAGATGCTGGCCATGCCGTGGCCCATGGGGTAGTCCGTTCCCGTCTTGACCATGTAGGCGCGCACGGGCTCCCCCGAGACGCGACCTGGGGTCGAGTTGTTGATGGCCATCCCGATAAGGAAGTAGAGGCCCACCTTGCCGAGGGACGGGGTGTTCTCCTTCCTCGACAGGAGGGCATACCATCGGAGGACCTTCGCTATAATGTTGAGAAGGTACAGCCCGATCACTGCTACAATGATGGTGAGGTCCATTCCCTCCAGGAGGTCAGCCATCTCGTCGGGGTCCGCCTGCAGGACCAGGGCAACCATCACGAGGACGGCCAGGAGCATCATGATGGCTATCTTGGTCCTGTTCTGGATCTCACCACCCCAGCAGGCCAGCCACGGAATGGGAGTATTTACACATTGCGATAGTTGAAGATCTGGTGGTCATGATGGACGAGGCCTTGCACTAGGTGGGCGTCGATGCCTCGGACGGCCCGTCCAGGGGCCGGATGATATCGCCAGGCCCCTCCTTCGCCACCTTCGCCACCTTCGCCTCCCTCTCGATCATCACGTTCTCCCACACCAAGGCGGCCCATATGACGAAGGTGAGGGGGAACAGATAGTTGGCAAGCTCGCTGTGGACCATCCGCAACATGATGAAGTACTGGCAGAAGAGGTAGGCGAGGACCCAGTACCTGGAACGCTGGATCAGGAGCAGGGCGAAGGGAATGAAGGCGATCTCCGTGTGCTTGTGGGTGACGAACATCATGAAGGTGACAAGGAACACCAGGATCCCGACGGTGTTCCTGTAGTTGCTCGCCCTGAACGTGAGAAGGCTGATGACCAGCATTGTGACGAAGATGATGGCCCACGCCCAGTACGGCACGAACCATGCCATGGAGCCGACCAGGGTGCCCTCCGGGCCCACCCCGGCGTAGACCGGGTGGCCCGTGATGCCGTCGATGAACTCCCGGGGGCAGTATATGAGGAACACTCCAACGATGGCCAGGGAGATGAGGGCGGTGTACACCAGCTTGCGGACCTCCTTCCATCCCAGAAGGACCCTGACCAGGGCGGCGGCCGGGAACTGCTTGAGGCAGATGCCCACCGCTGTGAGTATGCTGAACCTGAGATCGTCGTCGTAGGATATTGCCAGGAGGAGGAAGAGGGTGGTGAGACCGTCCCAGTGGGCGTTGCCGCACTCCTGGATCGAGACGGCACTGACGATGTAGAGGCTGGCGATCCAGTGGTTCTTGGTAAGTACATAGAGCAGCGGGGCGATGAGGGCGTCACCGAGGATGGCGGGGAACATGAGGGCGACGTAGCTGTCGCCGAAGAGAAGGTAGGCGAATCCGGTGTAGTAGGGGTAAATGGGCATGTGGTTGTACGGGATGTCCCGATAGAGCATCTCCCCCTGGCTGAGTTGTTCGGCTATCGGAAGCCTGTATGCGTTCCAGTCGTACGTGTCAGTCTGGCCGAAGGTGGCGTAAAGGAGCCTTATTGATAGGGCAACGACCGCGTAGCCGATGACGTACCGGTACTTCCACAGGAACTCCTTCATACGACCCAAAGGATGTACACTCCCACGAAGAGACCGGCCACTACACCGTAGAAGGTCCAGTCCCAGAGGGTCCAGCCCTCCGAGGTCTCAGATATTAGGGTTCCCAGGTCCCAGTCCCCACTCACAATCTTCCTCTCCCATGACTCGTTCCTCGGAGAGATGGACGTTCCCCATATACAATGGTTTGCTGGAACATTGGTAGAAGGTGGGATGGAGCCGGTGGTGGGAATTGAACCCACGACCTACACCTTACCAAGGTGTCGCTATACCGCTAAGCCACACCGGCACGAATCCGGGGATGGAGGGAGATGTACTTAAGGGTTGTGGGGAGGCTCCCAGGATGGTACCGATGACCCACCACCAAGGTATATAATCGCGGGGTCCCATGCCCGGAATGTGAAAAAGGACCTCTCGAGCCTGGACATCCACGTACTCGTGGGCGAGATGCGAGACCAGCTGGTGGGAAGCTACATCGACAAGGCCTACCAGCCTTCGTACGACGAGATCCTCCTTACCATCACCGGCGGGGGCCATCCCCGTCGGAAGTTGCTCATACACATCGGCCGCTTCTTCTGCTTCACGGCCAAGGACAAGGAGATGCCCCAGAAGCCCTCGGCCTTCGCGATGCTGCTGAGAAAGCACCTGGCGAAGGCCCGCATCGTCGGGATGGAGCAGCTGGGCTTCGACCGCATCATGGTCATCCACCTTCACGGCAGGGGCGAGGAGTACAGGCTCGTGTGCGAGATGTTCCGCAACGGCACCGTGATCCTGGTCCACGGCGACGAGATCGTGCGACCCGTGACCTCCAAGGCCTGGGGAACACGGGAGGTGAAGGCCGGACACATCTTCAAGCCTCCACCGACCCGGGGGAACCCCATGGAGATGGACTTTCAGGAGTTCACCGAGGTGATACGGGGGTCCGACCGGGACCTCGTTCGCACCCTGGCGGCACGGCTTGGCCTGGGAGGCGAGTACTCCGAGGGACTGCTCGCGATATCCAAGGAGGACCCGTCCAGGGCGGCCTCCGACCTTTCCGACGAGGAGCTGGGGCTGCTGTTCGAGAACATGAGGGGCATGTTCGTGACGGCCGAGAAGGACCCGAGACCCCACATCCTCCGGCGGGATGGTGAGGTGCATTCGGTGCTGCCCATCGAGCTTCCCGAGGTGGCGGGGGACGTCCTCGAGCCCTTGGAGGCCTTCAACGAGGCCGTCGACACCTACTTCGCAGAGGCCCTGGCCAAGGTGGAGGCCGCCGAGGTCTCCGAGGAGTACCTGGGCCCCGTGGAGCGGCTACGCCACCAGGCCGAGCAGCAACGGAGGGCCGCCGATGCCTACGAGGCGGAGATCGAGGTCAACAGGCGACGCGGGGACCTCATCTGGGCCAACTCCCAGCATTGCGAGGCGATCCTCCGCGACCTCCTGGAGGCCAAGGACGCCCTGGGCTGGCCCGAGGTGGAGAGGCGGGTGGCCGACACGGACCTGGTGACGAGGATCGACACCCACGATGGTTACGTCATCGTTCCGCTCCCCGATGGGAAGCCGGAACCGGAGGGCGTCAAGCTCCGGTTCAACCTGAAGGTA
>JAUVRF010000226.1 GCA_030597775.1 Methanobacteriota archaeon
AGGCAACGACATATCCATGGGGAACGGCTACCTGAGCATGTACCACAAAACGGAGTGGACCGGGAGGGCATCCCTGGACATCATCGAGAACGACTACTACGAGATGGGATCGTACATAGCCGAGTTCGGCAACGTCGACGAGGGCAACCTGAACTTCGTGGTGACCGTCAAGGACAACCATATGTACGACTGCAGCGGCTTCTTCCTCGACTACTGGGGGAACGCCCAGACCATCACCAGCTTCGATCGCGACGCGACCTTCACTATAGAGGACAACACCGTCCAGAACAACACCGGAGGTTTCGTCAACATCTGGGGCGACGTGACGGTGATGAACAACAACTTCTGGGACAACGAGGGGCCGATCCTCGCCATCGATTTCATCAATCTGAACATGCCAACGGTCATGGACAACAACCTGAACGACAACGTCAACCTGTACGAGTTCGTGGCAAAGGACCGCGGCTTCCAGCTCGTTCCGATGGAGCTCTCCGACGAGACCCTGTCGTGCACGGGAACCGCGCTGGCGTTCACCAACATGGAGGTTACCCTCGATCATCTGGACATCACCGGTGCCTCAGAGGCCATCTGGGTTACGAACAGCGTGGTGGACATCTACTCCAGCACGATCGACGGCACGACCTGCACCGTGGTAGGCGAGGGGTCGATCACCACCTGGTGGCCATTGGAGGCAAAGGTCACCTGGGCAGACGCGAACGGTGTCGACAGCGAGACCCCTGTCGCCAATGCCCTGATGGTGTTCTACGATGCCAATGACGACTACTACACCTCCACCTACGCTGACGCGGGCGGAATGCTCGCCCAGAGCCTGTACAAGGAATGGGCGGTCGATATCGATGGCATCGTCGAGTACTCCCCGTACAGCATGAAGGCGTCTTCATCAGGCGCGACCCAGGAGGTGACCGTCAACCTCGATAGCGACCTGATCGGTCCCAATATGATCGAGATGTTGCTATGGGACATCTTCGAGCCCGTGGTCGCCATCACCGAACCATACGATGGAGCGATCTTCAACAGGAACTCCGTCGAGGTCTTCGGCTTCGTCGCCGAGGTGGGTTCAGGTCTTGACGCCATCGAGTACAGCGTGGACGGTAGCAATTGGATGCCCCTGACCATCTCGCCCAACGGCGATTGGAACGTGCCTCTTTCAGACCTGGCAGACGGCGACAGGACCCTGGCGGTCCGAGCAAGGGACATCGCGAGCAACCTCGCGACGACCAGTGTGACCATCACCATCGACACCGTCGCACCGGACCTGACCATCGGTAACACGCCTTCGACCACCAACAATCCCAACCTTATCATAACCGGGACGATCGAGGTTGGTGCAGAGCTGTTCGTGAACGGGATGTCACACGGCATCGCTGAGAGCAGCTCGCTCATGATAGAGCACGTGCTCCACGAGGGTACCAACATGATCCTCATCGAGGCGGTGGATGCGGCCAAGAACACCGCATTCCAGACTGCGGAGGTGATCCTGGACACCCAGCCTCCGGCCCTTGTCGTTACCGGTCCAGCGATGTACATGACCACCAACCAGGACACCGTGACCATCGTTGGCATCGTTGATGGCCACGAGGACCTCACCGTGGACGGCACTCCCGTGATAGCCGATGAGGATGGTTCCTTCATTCACGTCGTCTCCCTCACCTCTGGCGAGAACGTGATCGAGGTCAAGGCGACCGACCTGGCCACCAACGTGGCCATCGCGACCCTCAAGATCGAGCTCGATCAGGATCCGCCGTACGTCGAGATCACCGATCCCGACGATGGTCTCAAGACCTCCGACGGTGTCGTCGAGATCACCATCCTGTCCGACCTGGACGCGATGCTCTGGATCAACGGCCGACCCACCGCCAACGACGAGGGTAACACCATCAGGACCGTCCTGCTCCTGGAGGGCAGCAACACCATCACCGTGACGAGCCGGGATCCAGCTGGCAACGAGGCTTTGGACAGCATCGAGGTGTTCCTGGACACCATGCCACCGGTTCTGGTCGTGACCACGCCCGCGGCATCCGAGGTCTGGACCAACGTCCTCACCCTAGATATCCAGGGCTTCGCGTACAACGCGACCGGGGTCACCATCAACGGCGAGGCTGCCGACTCCTTCAATTCCCCGACCGGGGCCTTCAGCCACTCGGCATCCCTGACCAATGGTGAGAACAACATCACCATCGAGGCGAAGGACGAGGTGAACACCGTCTCTGCCTTCCGGAAGGCCTGGGTCAGCACCGGCGACCCCAAGCTCGTCGTCAACACGGTGGACTCCGTGGTGACCACGCCCTCCGTCACCATATCCGGTGAGACCGAGGCTGGCATCCCGACCGTCCTTGTCGAGGTCGGGGGATTGACCTGGGAGTTCCCCGTGAGATACGACGGGGACTTCGAGTTCACCCTGAACCTCGATGACGGGACCCATGACGTCAAGGTCAGCGTCGATGATTCCTACGGCAACACCAACAGCCAACAGACCGGCATCTTCACGGTGAAGCAGAAGGACTACATCTCCGATGGAGGAGAGGAGGATGACACCTTCCAGATCGAACCGATCCACATCGGTCTGATCCTGGCGGTGATCGGCATAACTCTGATCGTCGCGGCCTTCTTGGCCGCGTATAAGATCTCCCGGCGTGAGGAGTAGGGACCTTCGCCGGGACCCTAAACAGGGGAGGTGGGCAATACCCTGGGCGGGGCCATAAGGCCCCGCCCGCACAACTTATTTAACCGAAGGTCCCGTTCCCTTCGGATGATGAGCCTGAGGAGGGTTAGATGGTGGAGACCGACTTCGACCTGGCCGTGATCGGCGCAGGATGTGCTGGACTTGCCGCGGGAGTGTACGGTGGCAGGGCTGGAATGAAGGTTTGTATCTTCGACAAGGGCAAGGCTGGCGGTCAGCTACTGATCACCCACAAGATCGAGAACTACATAGGTTATGCAGAGATCTCCGGACCCGACCTGGCGGCCAAGATGCTGGAGCACGCCCAGAAGTACTCCCAGGTCAAGGAGTTCACCGAGGTGGAGTCGGTGCGGGATGAGGGGGACCACATCCTCATCAGGACCACAGAGGGCGAGTACACAGCAGCTGCACTGCTCCTCTCCACCGGTGCCGACCACAAGCATCTCGGCGTGCCCGGGGAGGAGGAGCTGGCAGGCAAGGGCGTCTCCTATTGCGCCACCTGTGACGGTTTCTTCTTCCGGAACCGCAAGGTGATCGTGGTCGGAGGAGGCTCCACAGCCGCCATCGAAGCCCTATACCTCAAGGGGATCGATGTGGACGTGAACATCGATCACCGCAGGGACCGCCTGCGGGCTGAGTCCGCCCTCATCGAGGATATCAACAAGACGGACATGCCGATCCATTTCAACGAGCGTGTCATCGGCATCCAGGGAGAGAAACGCGTGGAGAAGGTGATCCTCGAGTGCACCGATACGGGGGATCGGACCGAGATGGACACCGATGGTGTCTTCATCGCCATCGGCCTCCAGCCCAACGACATGCTCGCGAAGCAGCTGGGCCTGGAGATGACGGAGGAAGGGCTGGTCAAGGTCGACCCGGTGTTCCGCACCTCCAATCCACGGGTGTTCGCATCGGGTGACCTCATAGGCGGGGTCAGACAGGCCATCACTGCGGCCGCCGAGGGGACGGTCGCGAGCCTCAACGTCCTACCCCTTGTCGGGAAGCAATATCCGTGGTGAGGTGAGGGGGTCGTACCGCCCCCGATTTGGGGGGGTGCCAGCACCCTCGTTGGAGTCAAGTAACGAACGCATAATGTTATATACAGAAAGTGGTATAGCGGGTCCAACCCAGCCAGAGAACTGAAGGTTGAATCAGATGACCGGACCCAGCGGTGTAAAGGATCGAAGAGGGTCGTCCGACAAGGATGGACGGTCCGACCGTAGGCGAGGTAGCGTCGCGGAGGGGTCCCAATCAGCCACCAAGGAGGGGCTCAAGCAGGTGCGCAAGTACCTATGGCAGCGCAAGTACACGATAATGTACCTGGCTATCTTGATAATCCTCTCCTTCGCTGTAAGATCCGTTTGGTACTACCCTGCGGCGTTCACCGGAGGACCGACCCCCCTTCTGTCGGGTAACGACCCCGACTACCACAAGCGCACCGTGGACTTTTTCCTCGACAACAAGGAATTCCTAAGATGGGACCCACTCC
>JAUVRF010000221.1 GCA_030597775.1 Methanobacteriota archaeon
AGGATGGCATCCCACATCTCGGTGAGGGGTATCCCGGGCTGCGCGGGGGGTTCGGTCCCCCACACCCTCTCGAAGCGTGCCCTCGCCTCGGGTATCTCCACGTTCGAGTATCCTGGAAGGAGGTCAGGGAGGGCGCCCATGTCGCCACCGCCCTGCACGTTGTTCTGGCCCCGCAGTGGTGCGACGCCGGCACCTGGTTTTCCTATGTTGCCCGTCAGCAGCGCCAGGTCGGATACGGCCCTCACGTTGTCGGTACCGTGGGCGTGCTGGGTGATACCCATGGCGTACATGATGATCGCCGCGTCGGCCTCGCCGATGAGCCTTGCCGCCTTCTTGACCTTGGTCCAAGGAACACCGGTCGCCTCCTCCACGGACTCCGGTGAGAATCCCTCGAGGGACCCGATGAACGCATCGAGGTCCTCCGTCCGACCATCTATGAAGGCCTTGTCCTCCAGACCCTGGTCCAGTACGGCGATGGCAAGGCCTGCGAGGAGATCGATGTCGGTGCCCGGATTGTGACGAAGCCATACATCCGCCCGCATCGCCATGTCGGTGCGCCTCGGGTCGGCCACCACGAGGGGAGTACCCTTTCGCTTCGCCCTCCTGACCCGGGTCCCGATGACCGGATGGGTCTCGGAGGTGTTCGAGCCTATGATGAAGATGCAGTCCGTCCGGTCGATGTCCTCGATGGAGCAGGTCATGGCCCCGCTTCCCATCGTCCCTCGCAATCCCGTGCCGGTTGGTGAGTGGCAGAGCCTCGCGCAATGGTCCACGTTGTTGGTGCCCATCACCACGCGGGCGAACTTCTGCACGAGGTAGTTCTCCTCGTTCGTGGCCTTGGCGGATGCCAGCATGGCGAAGGTGCCCTTGCCCACGTGTTCCTTCAATCCATCGGCGACCGCCCCGGTGGCTTCATCCCAGGACACGTTCTGAAGGATGCCCGAGCCATCCCTCACCTGGGGCGCCTCCAGTCGGCTCATGCTGTTGACCACATCGACTATGCCGAAGCGGCCCTTCACGCACAGAGCGCCCCGGTTCGAGGGTCCGTCCATGTCGGCCCTCACGCCGGTGAGCCGGTCGTAGTAGATCCCCAGGTAGATGGAGCAGCCTACGCCGCAGTACGGGCACACCGTCCTCACCTCCGAGGTCGGCACCTGGAACACCTTGGGAAGCAGGCGTGCGGTGGGGCATCGGTCGACGCACTGTCCACAGGACTCGCATGTTGACTCCGCGATGTCCACGTCCCCCCGGCCGCTCACGTGCTGGGCATAACCCACGCCAGCTATCTCGAGGGCACCCAGGCCCTGGAGGTCGCGGCAGACCTTCACGCACTTGCCGCAGAGGATGCATCGACTGCGGTCGAGGTTGAACAGGGGATGGCTCTTGTCGGGGTCGGCAGGATACGCCAGCTTCTTTGGAACATGGATGTCCACCCCAGCGGCGCGGGACGCCTCCTGGAGCTGACAGATCTCGTTCTTGGGACACAGCTGGCAATCGTTCGCATGGTCGGACTTGATGAGCTCCAGCCGTCGACGTCGGATCGCGATCGCCTCGGGATGGTTGGTCCTGACGGACATGCCCTCCTCCGCCAGGGTCTCGCACGCGAGCACCGTCCCTGTGCGACCATCTATGCCCACCACGCATAGTCCGCAGGCACCGTCAGCCTCGAGTCCCGGCTCCCAGCAGAGGTGTGGCACGTAGACTCCGACCGCCTCCGCGGCCATCACAAGGTTCGTCCCATCGGGCACGCTGACCTCCTTTCCGTCCACCTCAAGGTTCAACATGGCTCCACCTCCCGTTGCGGGTGTGTCCCCTCCTCATAGGGACGTTGATAGGATATCATCTTCACCATGAATGCTCGATAGCTCCGTGGGGACAGGCCTCGTGACAGGGCTCGACGTGCTCCTTTCCCACGGGCTTGCACGGACCGCAGGAGTACTTGATCTTCTTCCGCTGATCCTCGGTGACCATCGCCACCTCGTCGTCGTAGTCATCAACCTCGATGGCGAAGCAGCCCTCCGGGCACACCTCCTCGCAGGCCCGGCAACCATCGCACTTGTTCGTATCGATGGTGATGTACCACTCACCCGATCCATCGGTGTATCCGTAGTTCGCCCTCATGGGGCTCTAGCCTCCCGCCTGCTTGCGCTGCTTCTTCACCAGGGCCTCGGCGAAAAGTGCTGCTCCCACCGCACCCGCGATCTGGGTGTCGTAACGGGGTTCCAGGGTGGTTATTCCCAGCTCGTCCTCGAGCCGCTTGACCACGCCCCTGTTCTTCGCGATCCCTCCCGTGATGGCGAAGTCCTCCTCGACACCCAGCCGCTCCAGAAGTGTGACCACCCTGTGGGCCATGGCGCTGCAGTAGGCCGCCAGCACCTTCTCCTTGGGCCAGCCCTCGCGGAGCAGGCCGGTGGCCTCGGTCTTCGCGAATACCACGCAGGTGCTGCTCACGGGATTGGGTTCCTCGTCGATGTCGAGGGACATCTCGCCCACGTCCTGGATCGGGACCGATAGCAGGTCGGCGAACACCTCCATGCCCCGGCCTGTGCCGGCTGCGCACTTGTCGTTCATCAGGAACTCCTCCACCTTGCCACGCCCGTCGCAGCGGATGGCCTTGCAGTCCTGACCGCCCATGTCCAGGATGGTCCGGACCGTGGGACCGTACATGAAGTTGCCCCCCCTTGCGTGGCAGGCGATCTCGGTTATGGCCCTGTTGGAGAAGGGCACGTTGACGCGACCGTATCCGGTGCCGACCACGTAATTGATGTCGTCCAGGGTCATCCCGGTGTCCTTGAGGGCCCAGTCCATCGCATTGACGGCACTGTCCGGGCTGTTCGAACCGGTCCTCATGTTGCTGTAGGCGAACAACTGTCCATCCACCATGATGGCGGCCTGGGAGCTGACGGAGCCCACGTCCACGCCCGCTGTTATGATGTCGCCCGCCTTCCAATCAAGGTCCGGGTTGGTCCAGCGGGATTCGGGCCACCGCCAGTACTCCGGCTTGTCCTCTCCAGCCATCCTAAGCACCTCCCAGCTGTTCCTTGGCGATTATCGCCGCACCCAGGGCCGTGACGTACTCCGGGTATTCCGGAACCGTCACTTTCATTCCCAGGTCCTCCTCCAGTGATTTCTTGAAGCCCACGTTGTAGCCCACGCCACCTATCAGCATGACCTCTGGCTCAAGGCCGACGCGACGCACCATCGAGGTTATGCGTGATGATATCGCATCGTGGACGGACCTTGCGATGTCCGCCGTCGCGGTGTTGGAGTGCACAAGGGTGACCAGCTCGGATTCGGCGAACACGGTGCACTGGGCGTTCATGTCTATGCTCTTTGTGGACTGGAGACTGAGCTCCCCGATGTCCTCGAGTGGGATCTCCAGGGCCCTGGCCATGGCCTCGGTGAAAGCCCCCGCACCCGCTGCGCACTTCTCGTTGACGGCGGAGTCGACGAGGACGCCCCTCTCGTCGATGGAGATGCCTCGCCCCTCCTCGGCACCCACGTCGATCACGGTCCTTGCCGAGGGCATCAACCTGTTCGCACCCCGGGCGTCAGCGGTCACCTCGGTGACATTGCCCTGGGCCAGGTGAACGGCCTTGCGGCCAGCTCCAGTGGCCACTATCCTGTCGACCTGGTCGCGGGTAATGCCGGCTTCCTCGAGGGCCAGCACGAATGCCTTCTCCACGGCCTCGGATAGGGCGAAACCCGTCGGGTTCGTGCCCCGTCCAACGACCACGTCCTCGCGTAGGATGACCACCTTGGTGTTCTTGGCCCCCGCGTCGATCCCTGCAGTTATCGCCATTCCAGCTCACCTCCTCAATAGAGCATCTCCATGCCCAGGGTCTCCATGAACGCGTCTATGCGCGCCATCGTTCTTGTCTCGTCGAACTCACGCTCATCGCCCATGTTACCCTCGAAGACCATGACGGGATAGCCAGCGGCCTTGAGGGCCAGCCGGTTCTCGGCTATGCCCAGGGAAAGGCCCTCGCAGCCCCTGTTGTAGTGGAGCATCACCCCGTTCAGTTTCCACTCACGGGCCATCCGGACCATCATCTCCGATTTCATCTGAGGGTCGTAGAAATGCTGCCACTCGGGCTTGGCCAGGTTCCACCTCACCAGCCAGTCGAGGGCCTCGTCCCGGGTGTTGAGCTCGATGCCCAGTTCCTGGGGCGTGGTCCGGGGTCCCCAGGTGTCGTCCTCCTTCACCTCCCAGGCCCCGATGAGGGAATGGGTGTAGAGGGAAC
>JAUVRF010000079.1 GCA_030597775.1 Methanobacteriota archaeon
CCGTACCCGTGATCGAACTCCGGAACTTCGTCAAGCACTACGGCGACGTGGAGGCCATCAGGGGCATCGATCTCGTTGTCAACAAGGGCGAGGTCTTCGGGTTCCTCGGTCCCAACGGGGCCGGGAAGACCACCGCCATTCGGACGATGTTGGACCTCATCCGCCGGACCGATGGTGATGTGAGGGTACTGGGCCTGGACTCCCACGACGATACCAAGGAGATCCGGAAGCGGATAGGTTACCTCCCCGGCGAGTTCGGACTGTACGAGGGCCTCAAGGCCCGTGATTTCCTCCTCTATCTCCTCGATGTGCGGGGCATGTCACAGAACGAGAAGCGCATGCTGGAGCTGGCCGAGTACTTCGACCTTGAGCTGGACCGGAAGATCCGGGAGATGTCGAAGGGCAACCGGCAGAAGGTGGGCCTGATCCAGGCATTCATGCATGACCCCGAGCTGGTGATCCTCGACGAGCCCACCTCGGGCCTGGACCCCCTGATCCAACAGAAGTTCTACAAGATGATCTCCGAGGAGAAGGAGAACGGACGCACGGTGTTCCTATCATCCCACGTGCTGGCCGAGGTCGAGCATATCTGCGACAGGGTGGCCATCATCAAAGAGGGCAAGCTTGTCCTTGTGGAGCGCATCGACGCCCTGAAGGAGAAGGTGGGAAAGGTGCTCTCGGTGACCTTCAACGACCATGTGCCGAGAGAGGAGCTGGAGCTACCGAGCATCGAGGACCTGGAGGGCGACGGCAGGACCTACACCATGAAGGTACGCGGGGACATCGACGAGGTGGTCAAGCGTGTCGCGGCCCACAGCGTGCAGTCAATGACGGTGGAGACCTACTCCCTGGAGGAGCTCTTCCTAGATCTTTACAACCACACGGATGAACCGGGAGGTGAGACCTGATGCGGCTGGGCTCTTTCACCGGTCTGCATATCTTCTGGATGACCATCCGCGAATCGTGGAAGGGATACGTCGTTTTCCTCATCCTGATGGTCCTCATCTACGGAGGCGCGACCGCCGCATACCCCAGCTTCATGGAATCCCTACAGGGGGAACTGCCAAAGGCCGAGGGCATCGAGATGATATGGGAGGACGAGGACGCGGGCATCGCCAACCTTACCTGGGACCCCCTGGAGGGTGCCGTGAACTACACTGTCCTTCGGTCCGAGGCCGGTTTCAACCTGGGTAACCTCATCGGTTGGATGGGTAACGGCTCGGGCAACATGTCGGACATGGTGGCCTACCAGGGCCAGAGTACCTTCCTCCATGTTCCCGTGGTCGACAACATCACCGCCTCGTACATGACCCTCATCCACATGGCAAACGGGAACGTGACGTCCACTGGCATCGTTGTGGATGTGGGGCTCAAGGGTAAGAACGCCTTAAACGATATGATGAACGACCCAACCTACGCGGGTTTCGGTGGAGGTCGGGCGGTTGATTTCAACGACGTCCGGGGATTCGTGGTGTTCGAGGTGGGCAGCTACTTCGGCGTCGTTACCGCTGTTTACATCGCGTTCCTGGCAGTGGGCGTCGTAGCCCGGGACGTGGAGCGAAAGAGCATGGACCTGATCCTCTCGATGCCCGTCACCCGCAGAAGGTTCCTTGCCGAGCGGACGATGGCGGTGGCCATCATGAGCTTCTTTGCCCTCGTGGCGATCGGCCTGGTGATGATGTTCGCCATCAGGAGTATCGACGATAGCATCCCGGCCTGGGACGTGGTATCCACATTCGTGGGCGGGTTCCCACTGATGCTGGTGATCATCGGGTGGAGCGCCATACTGTCCGTCGTGTTCAACGAGGTGAAGGTGGCCATGGGAGCCTCCTTCGTGCTGGTCCTGCTGGCCTACATCCTCAACTTCGCATCCTTCATCACCCCCGACTGGGAGTGGCTGGGAACCGTGACCCCATACGGCTACTACAACTTTGGCGACTTCATCTTCGGCGAGTGGGACGCATGGGGTGATCTGGCCATCCTCATCGGGTTGTTCGCGGTGCTGATGGCGATCGCGGTCTACCTCTTCGACCGCAAGGAGCTTCCCACGTAGGGCCGGGACAACATTCATGGACCCCGGGACCTTTCCAGGGCCGATGACAGAGCCCATCCTGCAGCGCAAGGGCATCCTGATAGGCTCCGGGGCCATCGTGGTGTCCCCCGACAGGCGGCACGTCCTGATGGTCCGCCACGTGGACATAGTGGGTGACTTCTGGAGGGGAAAGTGGATATTCCCGGGAGGCCGGGTCGAGCACGGAGAGCGGCTGGCGGAGGCCGCCGCCCGGGAGGTCAAGGAGGAGACCGGCCTTGACATCCGCGTCGGGCATCCCATCCCGCCCCACGATCGCGTCGTCAGGGACGAGGATGGCAACGTGGCTCTCCACGTGATCTACCACGTGAACTGGGCCTTCGCAGAGGACGAGGGGCTGCATCCCGCCGACGATGTGGGCGAGGCCGCATGGTTCTCGGCTGAGGACCTGGAGGAGCGGCGCGACGAGATCCACACCGACACCTGGCGCCTCATACACCTCTCGGGCATGTTGGGTCACCTTCGGGATGGCATCGAGGAGTTCCCGGACTGCCTGTGTCTGCCAGATGATGGATGATCGGAACGGCTGGTGGCTCATTCTCCACTCTCGCCATCCCAGCGGGTCCCCTTCTCACGAGCCTCAGCGTCGGCCGTACGCTCCTTGTCCAGCTCGAACTCGAGCATGCTGTGGCACTGGAAGCAGTGTACCTCCTCGCCGACCCAGAAGAACTTCTCCTCGGGACGGATCTCTCGGGAGCACACGCTGCAGATCAGGCTCGTGCGGGACGCGGGGTCGACCGTCCTCACGACGGCCGGGGGGCCTCGCCGGCTTATGCGCAGGGCCGCATCGGTTACGGGATCGAACATGGGATACGGCTCGAATATATGTGCTCACCCCTATTTATTTCAATCCTTTCAGACGTGCCCTGATACGTTACCAGCCGCCTCCTGGCGGTTACCCCTACGTCATGTCAGCGATCTTATTCTGTGAGCAGGCATCTGTATGGACGACGGCAAGCATGTCCATATCTGGCGTCCTCACGGACCCTTGGCTCTTGGGAAGGTACGCAACTTATCAGAGCTTACCTGCTGGATAGTCGACGAGCCTCGGACACCGCGGGTCCGGCCCTAGAGGTTGAAGTCCTCCTCCAGGGTATACTGCGCCTTCCAGCTCTCGGGGTTCTCCTCGCTGCCGGCTGGGACCTTCAGGTAGAATACTGTCTTGCATCCGGTGCAGGCGTACGCGTTCCGGCCGTCCGCGAAGAAGAAGGGGACCAGTCGACCCTCTTTGCACATGTCACACTTCGGGTAATCGCTCATATCGGGACCCCGGGTGGAATAGGCGAAGGGCCTATTTCTCCCTTGCGGATGGGGGGATTATCCCGGATGGTTATCCAGGGCCCTGTATCTGGCCCCCGGTCGTCCGAAGGTCGATGGTAGAGGAGATACCGATCATCGCCGTCCTGGTGGCATCCCTGCTGGGAGCGGTCCTGGGATGCGCCACCGGTCTGGTCCCGGGCCTGCACTCGAACAACGTGGCATCGGCGGTCGGCAGCAGGCCCGGCCTGATCCTTGCCATCGCCGCTGCTGGTGGAGGAGGCTCGGGGGTGGCAGGCTGGGAACTGGTCGCCTCGTCGGCCGTGGTGGCGTGTGCGGTGGCCCACACCATCTCTAACATAGTGCCCTCGATCTACTTCGCGGTCCCGGAGGGAGGGACGGCGCTTTCGGTCCTCCCCGGCCATCGCATGGTGAAGGCGGGCAGGGGGAACGAGGCCCTTCGGGTATCGGTGATCAGCTCCCTCGCCGCCCTTGTCATCGCCGTCGCCCTGGTGTTGCCGGTCCACGCGATAATGGGGCCGCCCGTCGACCTTGTCCACGCCTTGAGGGATTGGATCGGGCCGGCATTGCTGACCGTTTCCTTCCTCATGGTGCTGAGGGAGACGGTGAAGCCGGCACGAACGGGCCGACCATCCGGTGTAAGGGCGGGATTGGCGGCCACGGTGGTGCTTCTCGCATCGGGAGCCCTCGGTCACGTCGTTCTGTTCTCCGATGGGATGATAGCCCCCCTCTTCATCGGCCTCTTCGGTGTGCCGACCGTGCTCCTCGCCCTGATTGACCGGGTGACCCTGGACATCGGGGAGGGTCGAGCATCTCACGACACGAAGGGTCCCGTTCCATGGTCGCCGATCATCAAGGGGACCCTCGCCGGTACCGTGGTCGGTTGGTTCCCCGGGGTCTCCTCGGCCCAGGCGACCATCCTGGTCGCCACGGGTGGGACGGAGGGTGAGGACGGGGATGAGGACCTTGAAGGTGCCCGCAGGTTCATCGCGGGTGTCTCGGCTGTCAACACGGCGAACGTGGTCTTCAACATGGTGGCCCTGGCAACCCTCCTCAGGGTCCGGAGCGGAGCCGCCTCGGCCGTATCGTCCCTGATGGCCTGGTCGGAACCGCCCTGGGGCGCTGCTGGCGTGCCCTCCCTTGATGTGGCCTTGCTGCTCCTGGCCGCGATGGTGGGCGGTCTTGTCGCGGCACCGGTCACCCTGTCCACCGGGCGTTGGCTGCAACGGGCCCTACCATATCTCTCCAGCCGTTGGACGTTGTGGGCATTACTGCTCGTGCTCGTGGGAATGACGTTGTTCACAGGGGGGATGGTGGCAGGCCTCGTCCTGCTCGTCTCCACGGCACTGGGGTTGATACCTCCCGTCCTTGGCCTCATGAGGGTGCACCTCATGGGTGTGGTGACGCTGCCCCTCGCACTCGGACTAGTCCTCCTTTGAGGGGGAGTGGGGGTGAGGGTGATGGGACCTACCGGCTGGTGATCTCCTCGTCCAGCTTCCGGGTCTTCCAGCGGGTGTAGTAGGCAAGGCCCAGGGTCACCCCGACACTGACAAGGAGTATCAGTATGAGTGCCATCCACAGGGGAGTGTTGGGCACGTGGACGTTGAACTCCTCGGAGGTGGCTGTGTTGCCGTCCGCGTCGGTGACGGTGAGGGTGACCTTGTGGTCGCCAGGCTCGTCGAACACGTGCTCCACCTCCTCGCCGTAGAGCTCGAACGTCCTCCCGGAGCCATCCAGATGGACGGTCCAGGTCCAGTTCACGACACCAACATTGTCGCGGGACCTGTCACCGTTGAAGGTTATCGACTCTTCCAACCGACCCTCCATGTCGCCACGGGTCTGGGGCACAGGGTAGACCGTGTCCTTCACCTTGATGGAGACGGTGGTGGAGTTCGTATTGCCAGCCCTGTCCTCCACCGTCAGGGTCACCTGATAGACGCCAGGGATATCGAAGATGAACCGGATGTCCTGTCCGGTGATCTCCTTGGGTACTTGACCGTACTCGAAGTTCCAGGTCCAGGACTCGATCGCCACGTTGTCGCGGGACTTGGTCCCGTCCAGGATCACCGTGGTGTTCTGGTCCACGGTCCGGTCCTCCCCGGCGTTCGGGACAGGTGGCGTGATGTCGTTCACGATGACCTGGCTGGTGTCCGAATCGGTGTTGCCAGAGGGGTCCTCCACCGTCAGGGTCACCGCGTAGGTGCCCGCATTGTCGAAGGTGTGACCCGGGGATGGACCGGAGAGGGTCACGATGACATCGCCCCGTTCGATGGTCCAAGTGTATGAGAAGATGCCCACGTTGTCCCCGGAGCCCTCGGACGAGAAGGTCACCGTCCTGTGCTGATCTACGATGATATCCTCACCGGCCTCGGCGACGGGCAGTGTCACATCCAGGACGGGGATCGTCCTCTCCGCGGTGAGGTTCGTGTTACCCACCATGTCCCGGGCCTCCATCTGGTATTGGAGCGGATCTGTGGAATCCGAAGGGATCTGGATGATCAGGGCGTAGGTTCCGTTCCCGTTCCCGTCAAGGGCATCGCCCGTCAACGGGACGGAGGTCTTCTCGCCTCCGTCGAACCAGTAGGTTATGTCGACCCCGACCACGCCCATGTTGTCCGCGATGGTGACTGTGAACTCGTACGCGACCCCCGTCGTGGTGGACCCGGGTGACGAGTCCGCCATTATGATGGGTTCGTCGTTGTCCCTCATCTCCACATCCCGCACTTGGGATGCGTTCATGTTGCTGGTCGAGTCCTCTACGTGGAAGATGTAGTGCAGGAGCTCGACGGTGTGGGACGCGACTATCGTAGCGGTCCAGAGGTCCTGGTCCCCACTGGCCATGACCACCGTCGTGTGGGTACCGCTGTTGTACCAGTACTCGACATGGACATCGGCCACGACGATATTGTCGTAAAGATGTACGGCGAACATGTGATCGTCGCCCGTCGTCGCCATGTCGGGGCTCAGGTCGTCCCCGAACCATGGGAGGTCGTTGTCATGGATGGTCACGGTGGACCTTGCGGTGCTGTTCCAGTTCCCAGATGAATCCTGGGCGTGGAATATGTAGTAAAGGGGCGAGAGGGAATCCCAGGGCACGTCCACGGTCAACGTCCAGTTCCATTCACCGATGGGGTCCATGGAGGAGTTCGCGTGCTCCCCTCCTCCGAACCAGTACTCCACCCAGGTCCCGTTGAGCTCGATGTTGTCCGCCATGCGGACCAGGAAGGTCACGTTCTCGCCTGTCGTGGAATCCGTGGGTGTCCGGTCGTCGTCGATGGCGGGCGCATCGTTGTCAGAGACCCTTACCGACCTTACCTCGCCCTCCACGATGTTCTGGCTGGTGTCCTCGATGACGAAACGGTAGTAGATCTGTTCCAGGCTGTCCTCGACCGTTATGACGTGCTGAAACTCGTCCAGGGACAGCGTAACGACCTCGACCGTTCCTCCCTCGTACCAGTACTCCAGGGTGATCCCTTCGATCTTGATGTTGTCCTCCGCGGAGAGGGAGAACGTGAGGGGGTCTCCCGTGGTGGCCTCCAGTGGAGTGAGGTCAGGACCCATCGCCGGGTCGTCGTTGTCGATGACGTGGAGCAGGACCTTCGGGGTCTCGATCTCGTTCCCGATGGTGTCCAGGAGGATGAAGCTGTACCAGAGACCGGTGGCGTTCATGGGAATCGAGAGGTGAAAGTCCCACGTGCCATTGTCCTCGTCTGTCACGTTGGCTACCACCTCTGGTAGGGTGTTGATAACGTAGGCGACACGGACGCTCGCCACACCGTTCAGGTCGTCCTGGGCAGAAACGTGCATGATAGTGTCCTCGCCCGTGGAGACGGTATCGTTCCACACGGAGAGGACCTCGGGTGGCGTGTTGTCCGTCATCAGCTCGAAGACGACCTGGTCGTAGGCACCAGAGTAGTTGACCCGTGCCACCAGGTCGTGCATGCCGTCGTCGAGGACGGTGGTGTCCCACACGAAGG
>JAUVRF010000138.1 GCA_030597775.1 Methanobacteriota archaeon
ACTAGCGGCATCGCGGCTGCTTCATGGTCTCCTGGAGGGGGAATGGAGCCGTCGGAGGGGATTGAACCCTCGACCTTCTGATTACGAATCAGACGCTCTACCGCTAAGCTACGACGGCACCTAAGGATGGATAGCGAACTGTCCTTCCATATAAATCCTTTTCGACAACTTCAGCGCCTCGATGACAGGCATCTCGCCACCGCTGAGGAACTGGATGAGGGCTCCCCCGCCCGTGGAGATGTGGTTCACCTTGGTGTCGATGCCCATCGACCGGGCGAGGACGCCAGTGTGCCCACCGCCGAGGAGGGTGAATCCCTGCACGCGACCGATCTCGGAGAACACTTCCCGGGTGCCGAAGGCGAAGGCCTCCTCCTCGAACATGCCCATGGGCCCGTTGCACACGACGGTCTTGGCGCCCTTGATCGCCTGGATGTACTTGACCACCGTATCCAGGCCCAGGTCGAGGATCGGCAGCGATGGGTCCCTGTTGGAGACCTTGTTGCGCAACCTCGTGTGGTCGTCCTTCTGGGCAACGTCGACGGGAAGCATGACCCTCTCGCCATGCTTGTCCAGGATGGTCTTGGCATGGTCCAGGAGGGATTTGGGATCCTCGACCTCCCGCTCGATGAACGCCATGTTCACCTCGCCGATGTCGACACCAGATGCTGCCAGGAACAGGTTGGCCACCACGCCTCCGGTGATGACCCTGTCGGCACCACCCGTGTCCAGGACGTTGCCGGCCACCTGGACGGAGTCGTCGGCCTTCGCTCCTCCCAGCACGACCAGCACGGGGCGCTCGCCCTCCCCCAGGGCCCGTGACACACCGTCTATCTCCTGCTGGAAGAGCCTGCCCGCCACGTTCGGCACGCGCTGCGCGAAGCCGATCAAGGAGGCCTGTGCCCGGTGGGCGGCGGAGAATGCGTCTGTGACGTAGGCGTCGACGGAGTAGCTCAGGTTCCGCACAAGATGCGTCCGACCCAGCTCCTCGATGGACCTGCCCTTGAGGGCGACCTCCTCGGCGTAGATCCTGGTGTTCTCCAGGATGAGGACCTCGCCGACCTCCATGGTCCTGATCTCTCGCTGGGCCCGGGAGCCGATGAGGTCGTCAACGTACTTCACGGGCCGGTTGAGGATGCGGCCCAGGACGCGGGCGTGCTCCCGCATGGTCATGTAATCCGCCTTGCCGGGACGGCTCTGGTGGGCCAGGACCACCACCTTCGACCCGACCAGCTCCCTGAGCGTAGGGAGGGCGCTGCGGAACCTGGAGATGTCCAGGAAGGACCCATCCGTCGGGTTCACCGGGCTGTTGATGTCCAACCGGACTATGACCGTCCTCCCTCGGAGGTCGATGTCATCGAGGGTCAGGACCTCCTCCAGTATGGTCACGTGGACTGGAATGGGGTCGCCCTTCTTAAGGCTTTCCGAGACCTAAAAGTAGGCCCGCGAAACGCATGGCCAGGACCCCGAGGGCCATCGCTCCGGCCGCGAAGACCGCCATGGCCTGCTGGGGTGCGAAGGCCCGCGCGTACAGACCGAAGCCGATGGCGCCTATCCCGCCCATCAGGAAGCCCCACTCGTTCCACGACAGGACTCCCATGACCGCCACAAGGATGCCGGCCCACGCCGCGGTCCGGGCCTCCTTCTCCTTGCGCTCGAGGACATCGGCGATGGGGCATTCCGGGCAGGACAAGGACTCGGGAAGGTCATCGAAGCGGCCCGGTGTGATGTCCGGCACGGTCCCAATCTCCCGACCCTCGCCGGTCATCATCACCCACCCCGCTTGGCTACGCCCTCGGTCTCCAGGTTCTTGACCTCGTAGTACACGAAGGAGCTCAGGGACAGCTCGAGCCCGTGCTGCGTGCCCGACCTTATGATGTGGCCCGTGATGGAGTCGATCTCCGTTCGCTTGCCCCTGTCCACGTCCTGGAGCATGCTGGACCGGTTGTCCGCGGTAAGACGGGCGACCTCGACCACCCGACCGAGCACATCGTCGGTGGGCAGTGTGAGCTCCATGGCCCTGACCACCGCGATGGCCTCTGCGCACAGGCCCTTCATGTGCTCCCGGTACTCCTCGTGCTCGAGGAGCACGCCATTTCTACATCGGTGGATGACCGTGAGGGGGTTGATGCAGTGGTTGACTATGCCCTTTAGCCAGATATGTCCGCGGATGTTATCCGCGAAGGTCATGGGCAGTCCCCCCTCGGTCAGGATATCGCCCGTTCGGCGCGCCTCGGCGGGGGAACACGCCATCCGGCCGATCACGGTGTCACCCACGCCCGCATGCCGAACGTGCCCCGGTCCCAGGTAGGTCACGCCGAAGGCGGTCACAGCGGCACAGGAGCTGAGACCTGGAGCGGTCCGTTGCACGCTCTCGTCGTTGTCCAGTCCGTTCTGCAAGGTCACGAGCATGGCCATCGGGACCGCCTCGGAGACCTGGCCCGCTGCCTCCGCGGTGTCGTACGCCTTGACACAGAGGATCACGACCTCGCAACCCTCCAGGGCCGCGGGGTCCGCACTTGCCTCCACCCGGGTGAAGAGCTCCGTCTTCCCCGAGACACGGATGCCGTGTTCGTTTATGGCGTCCGCCACATCGGGCCTGCTGATGAGGACCACGTCGTACGTTCCCGCGAGGAGGGCTCCCACGTAGGTGCGGACGGCACCTGCGCCCATCACACCGATGCGCATCGGTGGAGAATCCTGATGGGAGCCCTTTAACCTTCCGGCGCACCCGGCCGGGGCGGCCCCGAGCCCGGTAGCTTGTGCCTGGGCGATTCGACACCCAACTTCTCCTCGATCAGGAGGATCTCCTGATCCAGGACGGCCAGGTAGTCCATCGCCTCCTCGAAGTACCATGCAACGCTGCCCACTAACTTGTTCAGCTCGTCCAGCTTCTCCTCGATCCTGTCAAGCTGCTTGCTCATGTCCTATGACCCCTGTCCACCCAAGGGGTGGAAGGCCCATATGCGCTTTACGGTGTGGTTGACCCCGTAAGGATGTTGTTGGGTCGCGGGGAGGTAGGCAAAGAATTTAAACGGGACGAACCCTATAGCACATGGGATACCTATGGCTATCGGATTCGTGCTGATAAGTACATCCCCCGCAAAGGAACACGAGGTCTACAACGAGCTGCTGAAGGTGAAGAACATCGTCGAGCTTCACCCGCTGTTCGGAGAGTACGATCTCATCGCCAAGATCTCGGCCGAGGACTTCAACGCGCTGGGTCAGA
The DNA here is from genome assembly GCA_030597775.1 of Methanobacteriota archaeon. Taxonomy (GTDB): domain Archaea; phylum Thermoplasmatota; class DTKX01; order DTKX01. Next base: position 3,227 of record JAUVRF010000138.1, read on the forward strand.
TCGTGGTCGACAAGATCAGGTCGATCCCAGGGGGCGGGGAGACCAAGACCCTGACGGGCATCAAGTTCTGAGACCTGGCGTTCGGTCCTCCGGGGGGGAGAAGGTCCACTGTCCAGCGTGGGCTATGCGATGCCGCAGGCCGAACGACACGCCTGTCCAGCTCATCAGAGGGTCCGTGGGATCGGGGGGACCTGAGACCATCCTATTATGGACATACCCTCAAACGTATGCCCGAAACTTGAAATATCACCCGAACCTCGGAGGGTCCGATGATGAGGTACGTCATCGTGGGAGGAGGTGTGGCGGGCACCGCCGCCGCTGAGAACATCAGGAAGAGGGACCTCGAGGCCTCTATCACAATATTCACCGACGAACCTTACACCCTCTGGTCCAAGATCCGTCTACCCGAACTGTTCTCAGGCTCGGTTGGTCCCAAGGACCTGCTCGTGCGCAAGCCCCAATGGTACGAGCGTCGGAAGATCCATCTCAGGACCGAGTTGACGGTGAACGCGGTCGATCCCGGAACGAAGACCATCACCACCTCCAAGGGCGAGGAGGTACCGTACGACAGGCTTCTCCTGGCCACCGGTGGCACGGCCTACGTCCCTCCCATTCCAGGGGCCGACCTGGAGAACGTGTTCACCGTACGCAAGCTGGAGGATGCCATCCGTATCTACGGGCAGCTCAAGAACCTTGGAAATATCGTTATCATTGGCGGCGGGACCCTGGGCCTCGAGCTGGCCAGGAACCTCCTCGAGACCGAGGCCGACATCCACGTCGTGGAATCACACGAACGCCTGCTGCCCAAGCTGACCGACCCAGCGGGCTCGGAGATGCTCCATCTACGGTTGACCCACCTGGGGATCAACGTTCAACACGATTGCGATACAGAGGCGATCGTGGGCGAAGGCAGGGCCCGAGAAGTGGTCATCAAGGACGGTCGGACCCTCTCCTGCGACGCCGTCATCATCGCCACGGGCATGCGTGCCAACAAGACCCTGGGCGAGGCTCTTGGCCTCGAGATGGAGCGGGGCATCATAGTGGATGACCACATGACGACCTCGATCCCCGACATCTACGCCGCCGGGGACGTATGCGAGCACAGGAAGGTCAAGTACGGTGCCTGGCGTGCCGCCGAGGAACAGGGGGCCATCGCCGGTGCCAACATGGCCGGGGAGGACCTGGTCTACGAGGGCACCGTGCCGTCGAAGTACGTCCGCGTGTCAGGTGCCGACGTCTTCTCGGCAGGCAATCTGGATTGGAGGGGTGACCTGGAATCCAAGATGCACGTCGAGTGGGAAAAGATGGGCTACAAGCGCCTGGTTCTGGAGGGTTGCAAGAGCGGCGGGGCCATCAGGATCGGTGACCTCCGAGATGCCCAGAGGGCCCTTCGAGCCATCGACAACGGTACGGATGTCTGCCCGTACATGGAGGATCTGAGGACATGGGACCTGTCCTTCGTTCCCAAGGCAGTGACCCAGAACAGGTGATCCCGTCTCCTCCGGTCCGGGTCTACTGGTCGGTCAACGGACCTTCACGCTGATCGAGACCACATCCTCGTCGGGGGAGTGCCTGAAGAAGGTTCCGTAGAGGAAGGTGGTCTCCAGCTGGGGATGCTCTGCGAGCCGCTCCTTGAAATCCATAGAGGTCCTGAAGGCCACGTTGTCGCAGATCAGGGTCCCTCCGTCGCGGAGCAGCCGGACGCACTCGGGGAGGTCGTCGGCGTACATGTACTTCTCGTGGTCCATGAAGATCACATCGAAGGTGCCTGGCTCCAAACCCTGCAGCATTTCGCGCGCGTCTCCGACGAGACTCTCGATCCTGTCCTCGAGACCCGTCGCCTTGAAGTTCCCGCGGGCCTCCTTGACCGCCTCCTCGTCCCACTCCATGGTGGTGATCCTCCCTCCTTCGGGGAGCGCCCTTGCCATGAATATCGTGGAGTACCCCACAGCGGTGCCGATCTCGAGGACCCGTTCGGCAGATATGGATTTGATGAGGACGGATAGCATGTTGGCGACATCGGGGCCACAGATGCGAACGCCCCTCTTGAGACTGTCCTCCTCGAGGGCGGCCATGAAATCGTCGTTCTTCGGCAGGAGTCTGTGGAAGTCCTCCGGTTCGAACATATCGATGGACATGATGATGGGGACACCCCAGTGACTGAAAAAGGTTTTGGCTTTCCGGGTCGGTGCGTGACAAGTTAAATACCGGTATTTGTTTAGCTCGACACAGCGTCGTACTCAACTTGGGGGCTCGGGGTCCCCCTCAAGGGCGCAATACCAGGCGCCCCGGCGATGGCCATGTAGGCGCACGCCCTATTGCCAATGTCCACTGCACCGGTTAGATCCGCGTTGTACTCCCCGCAGGACGTACATACGAAGCGACCCTGGCTCGGTCGCCTCCCGTCCTGATGACAGATACGACATTCGCGGGATGTGTACGCCTCATCGACCTTGATGACGGGCACTCCCGCCCAGGCGGCCTTGTACTCGATGAAAGTGGAGAGACGGTTGAAGGGCATCGCGTTAACGATGCGATTCATGCGTCTCCCCCTCG
>JAUVRF010000258.1 GCA_030597775.1 Methanobacteriota archaeon
AAAAAGATTTCCTGTATTTAGGTGCCTTTTTACGCCAGCATGATAATCAGATGTTGACATTTCTCAGGTATATCGCACTGTCCAGTGGGTCGGGCCTGTCATTATCGACCCTGTCGGTGGTCGCTCCGAGCAGACCAACACACGGGTCCTTGGTGGAATGTACCATCATCGTCCGTTATGGGATGGGTACGGGCCAGGGGGTCGAATTTTGTTAGTGACACCTAAAAATGGTAGGACAAAACAATGTAGGTTTAATCCCTCAACAATCGGACACATATCCGATACACACACAACCCATTCGATGCGCGTGCAAACTTGAAGAATTTATTCGGACAACGATAGGATTTCATATTGGATGCGGTGCAACAACTCAATAGACAAACATTAATAACAGCCACTTGAATAACCCGCTGAGGCCCTCCAGGGTGGCTTATGAGAGGTATCCGACATGTCAGATTTCATAACCGGGATGGCGATCTTTGTCCTGATCGCCCTGGGACTCGGGGTCGTGATACTCACCATCGTTCGGCGCCAGGGTGGCAAGGAGCTCCGTATCTCGAGGAGGGCCTTTGTGTACAGCCTCGTCATCCCCGTCGCCCTGGGCCTGGTCTTCCTTGGGTTCTTCGCGTTCTACGAGTGGCACGAGACGCCGGAGTTCTGCGGGGAGCTCTGCCACTCCATGGGGCCCAAGTACGAGGGCTTCATCGAGCCCGAGAACAATTCAATGATGATAGTCCACAAGGATCACGGCGTGGCCTGCACCGCTTGCCACACCGGTCCCGGTTGGTGGGGTCAAGTCGATGCCCTGTTGGCCGTGCCACACGAGTTCGTAAGCGAGGCCTTCAACCTTTATGACCCCGACGATCTGGGCGGTTTCTACGATGAGGAATCCTGCAATAAATGCCATGACGGCGAAGTGGCGATACTACCTGGCAACGTCACAGCGGTCGATGGCTCCCAGGTCAATCCCCACTTAGAGGATGATGTGTGCATGGACTGCCATCCAGCCCATTCCGCCGGTTTCGGCATCAGCTTGCAGACCTGCCCCATCTGCCATGCCATGGCACTGGACGACTGGGATGAGTCCATGGAGAGGCACGCCGTTCGTACTGGCAAGGACTGCCTGAGCTGTCACGACAGGGCCCACCCGGAGGACGCAAGGGTCCCTTGGGAGGAGGTCGACGAGGCCGGCCATGGGCATAACGAGTTCTGCAGCGACTGTCACATGAAGGAGTACAACGTATACTTCGAAAGTGCCTCGGAGGTGTCACTCGAGCTCTACGGCGATTGTGTGGATTGCCATGAGGTGCACGATGTGAGCGATGCGTTCCACTTCTCGGCCCAACCGTACGACGACTGCGGCGGTTGCCATTACTACTTGGATGGACCGGGCGGCATCCACAACCGGACAGCCGTGGCCTATGCGGACTACCCAACGGTCGGCGACATCCTTTGCACGGCCTGCCATCTAGAACAGGTGGAGGACCTTGACCAGAACAAGCAGCACAGGGGTCTGGACTGTGTCTACTGCCACGATGAGCACCTCGATGTGATCGTGAACTTCGACGAGTGCACCATCTGCCACGGCACTGACATACCTGATTGGCACGACGAGGGGACCGCCGGATGCACAAAATCCGCCTGCCATGGCGAGGGATGGTACCACTAGGGGGGGTCAAAAGATGGCGGAGGAAAAGAAGGGGAGGGCCGTCGAGGAGATAAAGCGCTATGACGGCACGGTCATCGGAGCCCACTGGGTGTTCCTCATCTTGTTCATTCCCTTCCTGTACACCGGTCTGCTGCTGTTCCGGGACTGGTTCGAACATACGTACCACATCCACGGTATCAATTACATCTTCCAATCCTGGGAGGGTATCGAGACAACCCACGTGTACCTGGGCATTGGTGTCCTGGTCATTGGCCTGGTCCATATCCTCATGCACATTGGTCAGAAGGAGAAACCGATATTGCCCAAGAACGTGGGCGCGGACCTGGGTGCCAACATCCACAACATCCTCTACATCTTCCACCTGGCGCCCACCGCGGAACGGGGCGCGGGGGAGAAGTACAAGCGCCACCAGCGCATGACCTACGTGGCGACGGTCTACTGCCTCATCCTGTCCGCCCTCACGGGCCTCTGGCTCTGGTCTGGATGGATGGGGGACATGGCCCTCATCATGCACGTCATCGCCGGTCTGCTGATAGTGTTCCTCTCGGGATACCGCAGCCGTTCCCTGATCCGGAGGCATGACGCGATAGCCCTGAGGAGCATCTTCGTCAAGGGGGCCATGCCCGCGTGGTACGTCAAGAAGCACCACTTCCTGTGGTACCGGGAACTCAAGGGTGGTTACAAGGCTCCCAAGGACCCAGGTTACGAGAAACTCTTACCCAAGGATGATGAAGCTGAGGCGGTGGAAGGATGAGCAAGAGATCGGACGAACTTCATATCAAGCTCTCGAAGATAGTGGGAGCTGACCGTGTCAGGACCGACAAGATGGAGCGGCTCCTTCACAACCACGACCTGGCCCCCCTGCCGCCCCTCATGGAGATGGGCTTCAAGATGATGCCAGACGCCGTGGTCCGGCCCAAGAGCGCAGAGGAGGTCTCCCGCATCATCAGATTGGCGGTCCGTGAGGACGTGCCATTAGTGCCCCGTGGGGGCGCCTCGTGGGGCTACGGCGGTGCCATGCCGTGCGAGGGCGGCATTGTCCTGGACATGACGTCGATGAACGAGATCGTGCGCATGGACGTGGACAACCTCGAGATCGAGGTGGAGGCCGGCGCCACCTGGCAGAAGGTCATCGACGCGGCAGAGAAAGCAGGCCTCTTCATCGGTTACTATCCGTCCAGCAAGCCCGCGGCCACCATTGCGGGCTGGATCGCGACGGGCGGGATCGGGGTCGGTACGTACAAGTACGGGTCGGTCAAGAACAACCTCCGGAACATGGAGGTGGTCCTGCCCGAGGGCCAGATCATCAACACCGGTTTCGACTACGTATCGGACCACAGTGCAGCGTACAACCTCAACGACCTGTTCACCGGCACCGAGGGCACCCTTGGCATCGTGACCAAGGTCACCTTGAAGGCTGTCCCCGCCCCCGAGGTCGTGAAGCCCATCTCGATCATGTACCCGACCCTGCTCGAGCTGTATCCGATGATGCATGCCATCACCCGCAAGCGCATCCAACCCCTCCACATCGCCTTCGTGGACGAGTATCACAGCCGGTACCTGAAGGCCATGGGAAAACACACGCCGGGGGACGGCGCCATCCTCAACGTGGTCCTCGAGGGCGACAAGGTCTCCGTGGAGCACGAGGAGTCCGTGATCGCCCAGCTCATCACCGAGCACGGAGGGACGCGCCTTTCCGACGAGGACGCCCAGCACGAGTGGGAGGAGAACCCCTACGAGTTCCGGGTGAGGGAGGTGGGCGTCAGCGCCGCCCTGGCCGAGGTCGTCGTGCCCATGACCGAGTTCACCGACACCATCGAGGACCTCTACACCCTCATCAAGAGCATGAAGATGGAGGCCTCGGTCATAGGCATGTTGGGTGATCGGAACACGGTCCTCCTCATGCCCTACTACCTGTACGTGGAGAAGAAGCTGATCAAGTCCATGGCCTCCCTGTCCTTCGGCAAGAAGGTGGGCGACCTTTCCATGGAGCACAAGGGCAGACCCCTGGGCTTCGGCCTGTTCTTCGCAATGAACCTGAAGAAGATCCGTCGTGACGGCGCT
>JAUVRF010000113.1 GCA_030597775.1 Methanobacteriota archaeon
ACCCCCCTCCAATGGAGCCCCTATATCAAGGGGGATACCCCCAGACGGGTCCCCCCGGGTTGACCGCCTACCCGACAGAGCCCGGACCGGAGTGGAAGAAGGTGGGAGAGAAGCTGTTCCAGAAGCGTGACTACCTGGAATGGACCAACACGGTACTGCTCATCTTCGACGCGATGATGCTCTCGGGACTCATTCTCCTGCTCCTGATCCTCCCCATCATCGGCGAGATCGACCTTTCTGACGAGGAAGCATTGACGGAGTTCTTCAATGCCTATTTCGTCCTGTTCACCCTCATCATCCAAGACGGCATCCTGATATGGATGGTGTGGCACCAGGTGGTCCGCCGTCGGGTCATACCCCTCTCGGAGATGGGGCTCTCGAAGAAGCAGCTATCGGATAGTTCCGACATGACGAGGCTGACCATCGCGGGCGTCGCCCTGGGCGTGGTGCTCTTCACCATCGCCCTCGCGATCGAGCTGGGTCAGACCGCCCTGGGATTCGCACCCGGTGATGAGGGCATCCTCGGTCCCCGCGAGGGGGACCTGACAGGATATCTGATCTGGCTGATCTCCGGATGCATCATCGCCCCAATATCGGAGGTGTTCTTCTTCCGTGGTTATGCCTTCTATGCCTTCAACAAGAAGTATGGCCTCTGGATCGCCGTGTTCGTGTCCGCCCTGGTCTTCTCGGCCATCCATTCGAACATCTACGCGCTCCTGCCCATCTTCGTGGCGGGCATCGGGCTGGCCCTGGCCTTCCACAAGACAGGCTCCCTCGTCCCCCCGATGGTGGCCCACGCGGTGAACAACTTCATCGCCCTGACACTTCTGTACTCAGGTTTCTACTCCAGACGGGGACCGAAAGCCAAATGGTCACGCAACGTCATCGCCAGCGCGGTGGTATGGTGGAAGAGGAAGGCCAGCGGCACAAGGGCAGGACCCTCACCGACCAGGAGCGCTACAGGATCCTGGCCAGGCTGCACGCCACCCTGAGCTGGGTGGGTGTCCGCATTCCCGAGGAGTGCAACATCGACGGCGAACGGATCCGGCTCAGGGACCTGGTGGACCGCTTCGTTTTCGATGACGAGATCGATGACGAGGAGCGGGCCGAGGTCCAAGACCTCGTCGCCAAGCTGGAGGACCGGGCGGAGATCCTCGAAGAGGAGCTGGAGGTCGAGGACATGACCCTCGAGGAGGCCGAGAAGCTGCTAGCACGCACCAGCGGGCTCATAAGGGCGGTCGACGAGCTCAAGCACCTCGAGGACGAGGAGGAGTGGGTGGACAAGCACAGCAAGGTGATGGCGCAGGTGGACGATGCCAAGCGATGGCACGAGTTCACCAGGCGGGTCTACCACAGGGACGAGTACTACTGATATTGGTACTACTGATACCGATTCACATCTCCTTCACGTTGCGGAACCAGCAGAAGAACAGCACGACCGCGGCCGAGTAGAAGGACACGGCTATGATGAAGGGCGTGTCGATGCCGTAGTTCTCCATGACGAACCCCGCGAAGGTTATCCCGATGGAGTTCGTCACCGTCCACATCATCTGTCCGACCGCAGCCGCCTTGCCCCGGTCCGCGGGTCGGACCGCTCCCATCATCAGGGAGTTCTGGATGGGCGTGGAGGCGTTCATCATCGCCATCCTCATGAGGTGGAACGGGGCCGCCATCAGGAATATCGGGGCGAAGGGTATGAGCGCCAGGTTGATCACGGCGATGGCCTGTGTGAGGACCACCGTGTTCACGGAACCTCGCCTCTCGGCCACGTTGGGAATGAAGAAGAACGACAGGCCCATCGCGATCTGGGTGGCCACGAAGAGCCAGGCCACCTGGGCCACGTCGACGTCGAACTTGAGGATGTAGTACAGCTGGAAGTATGGAACGACGAACCCCGCCCCGAATCCTATCAAGGCCATGGGTGTGGAGAACCGCACGATGAACCTGAGCCCCTTCTTGCGGGCCTCCACATCATCCTCCGCATCGTCGACCAGGGACGGTAGCTCCTCCTTCTTGTCCTCCCTTCCCTCCTCCCCTGGTCTGATGGCGAGGGCTATCACCACGGCGAACATGTTCGTCAGGGCCGCCAGGACGAACATGACGCGGTACGCCTCCTCCAGCTCCATCCCGAAGGTCTCCCGCGCCACGATGGTCCATGCACCCGCCATGGCCGACGCGATGGCGATACCGATCATCGAGACCATCGATTGCAGGGCGAAGAGGTACTTGCGGCGCTGGTCCGAGGTCTTCTCCGTCATCAGGGCCGAGAAGGCGGGCCTGTTCAGGGCCATCGCTGCACCGTTGAGGATCTGTGCCAGGACGATCATCCACAGTTCCTGGGCCGTCGCGAACATGGCCATGGACAAGCCGCCCAGGAGGAGGGCGAGGGCCAGGATCTTCCTGTGGTCGAAACGGTCCACCAGCCAGCCGGACGGGAGGAGGAAGAATACTATGGTCCAAGACGAGATGCTGAAGATGTATCCCACGGTCGTCAGCTCGGGGAAGAGCTCGTGGATGTACAGGATGAGGACGAACCAGGACATGCCCCCGCCGATGGCCGTCAGGAAGCTGGCCGCGAGGAGCCTGCGGGCGCTCCCCTTGAAGCCCCCGTAGATGCTCATCATGTAGCGGAGGCTTCGCTTCTCCATATCTGAGAATGGGGGGATCTCCTCAGGGTCCCGAGGAGGTGCCCCGGCCTCCCCTTCGATGCCACCGCCCGAATGCCTCACGAGGAAGGTGAACGAGGTGCCCGTTGATATCCGTTGCCGGGCCAGGTCCATAGGACAAACGGCGTCCGCTCTGGACCAATGAACAGATCAAGGTATGAACGGGGGAGACGGGTCTAGCCGCCCCGGGGTTCCCTGGCCTTGGGGCGGAGGGCCTTGCGGCCGCAACGGCGGCAACGCTTGGCCTTCCATGCATTGCGGGAGGAGCAATCCATGCAGATCTTCTTGATCAGCAACCTCGCCTCGGCCTCTGGGAATCGCGCCATTAGCTCACCTGCCTGTCGCGAAAGGATGATGCCCTATATAACACTGACGGCTCCAGAGCAGCTGCGGGCCCGCAGTGTCCTAGGCGAAGAGCCTGTCCACCATCCAATCGGGGTCGAAGACCTCCAGGTCCTCGTAATCCTGCCCGGTGCCCACGAATGCTATGGGCTTTCCCACTGCGTATGCGATGCTGAGGGCCGCTCCGCCCTTGGCGTCGGCGTCGATCTTGGTGAGGATGGCGATGTCGATGCCCACCGCCTCGTCGAACTTGCTGGCCTGCTCCACCGCGTCGTTGCCGGCGAGGGAGTCTCCCACGAAGACGACCATGTCGGGCTTGGCGATGCGCTTGATCTTCTTCATCTCGTCCATGAGGTTGACGTTGGTCTGCATGCGACCCGCGGTGTCGATGAGGACGATGTCCTTGTATCGTGCCCGGGCGTGCTCGACCGCGTCGTAGGCCACCGCGGCCGGGTCCGCGCCAGCCTTGTGCTTGATCAGTTTGACACCCAGACGCTCGGCGTGGATGCTCAGTTGCTCTATCGCGCCGGCGCGGAAGGTGTCCCCGGCCGCCATGACGGAGGACAGTCCCTGCTTCTTGTACCGGTAGGCTATGCGGGCGATGGAGGTTGTCTTGCCGGTGCCGTTGACGCCCACGAACATGAGCACCACCGGTTTGTCATGCTCCTTGATGTAGATGTCCAGGTCCACCGGGTCCACGGCGAGGACCTCGCGGACGGCCGATCGGAGGGCTGCCTCGATGAAGTTGTCCAGGTCCACGCCCCGCTTGATCCTCTTGCCCACCAGCTCCTCCTTGAGGGCCTGCTTGATCTTCTCGGCGACGGGCAGGGCGACATCGCTCTCGAGGAGGATCACCTCGAGCTCGTCCAAGAGCTCGTCCAGCTTCTTCTCCCTGAGGGACCTGCCCATGATGGAGTCGGTGAAGGCGTCCTCTGGGACCGAAAGGTCCTTTTTCCCCTCCTTCTCCTTCTGGGGCTTGGGCTCCTTCTTCTTCCCCTTGGCCCTCTTCAGAGATGCCCTCTTCTCGGCCCGAGATTCCCTCCGGGTCCTCTTGGTGATCGGCGCCATAGGTGCCGCCGGGGCCGCGGGCTCGCTCTTTGGGACCTTGGTGGTGGGATCGGCCTTCACCGCAGGTCTATCCTGCTTGGCCTTCTGCTCGGGAACGTCCTCGACATCCTCCTCCATGGTCCGCTTGAGCTTGCCCTTGAAGCCACCAAGCCGGCTACGGAGCTTCTTGAACATGATGGGCGCCTCAGAGGCCCTGTTCCTTTGAGGTCTGAAGGCCCTGGAAGGCAGCCTCGGCCTGCTGGGAGAGTTCCTGCGCCTGGGCCTCCGTCTGCTCGATGCCCGCCTTGACCTGCTGCATCATCTCCCGGACCTCGTCGCGCCTCTGGCCGATGCGGTGGGCCGCGTCCTTCGGGTCCATCTCGACCACGATGTTGTTGCCCACGGAGGTCAGCACCTTGTCACCCTTCGAGACCGTGGCGGCGACCATGACGCCACCGCCCACGGGGACCATGACCTGGGAGCCCTCCTCGATCTCGTCGAAGGACTCGAGGAAGTTCCACGCGGCGCCCAGCTCCCGCTCGGTCACGGTGAGCATGTTCAGCTGCTGGCCCATCATCTCGGCCTGGTACTTGTACCTGTCCAGGACGGTCAGCATCTCGCGGACCTCTTCCTCGCTCGCCACCACCTCTCAGGCCCCCTCGATGCGGGCCTTGACGAACACGTCCTCGATCTCTTCGAAGGGCACCTCGGTGATGGCCTCCACCTTGATCTTGTTGCGCTTGCAGCGATGCTCGCTGCCGATGAGGGACACCATCTTCTCGTAGGCATCCTTCTCGTCCTCCGCCTCTATCTCGCGGTTGAAGGGCGACATTGCATCTCCCATGAGGAACTCGCCCTTGATACGGTATGCCTTCATTCCTTGGCCTCCTGAATGCTGGATTCGGCCGGTTATGAGGGAGGTGGTAGATAAGAGTTGCTCCATTCAGACGCGGCCTGCATGCGCCGAAACGGTGTCCCCCTCTATCTCGAGGCGGCCCAGGAAGCCGTCCTTGGCCGGGCCCGGGTTGAAGAAGAGGGTGGTGTCCGGTCTGTCGGTCTGCAGCAGATCCTTGTCCCTGGACAGGACCTTGCCCGACTCCCAGTCGAAGGCGACGACCCCTCTGGCCTCGTGGATGTGTCCCGAGAGGACCACGCGGGGGCGCGCCTCCTCCACCGCCTTGAACACGGCCCTGCTTCCCACGTTCGTGCCGCCGAACAGGCTCCTGTCGAGGATCCCGTGGACAGGTCCGTGACTCGCGAGCACCTGGGCGCCCTCGAGTGCGGGGGGCAGTCTGCTGGCGTACTCGTCCTCCTCGACGACGAAGGCGGTACGGAAGGGAGGTGGGGTGCAGCCCCCGGCCCCGGCGATGGTCACGTCGCCCACGGTCACCTGCTTGAAGTGGATATCGAGACCCATCTCCACAAGACGTGCCCTGGCCTCGTCGCTGTCGGTGTTGCCAGGCACGATGTAGGTGGGCACCGGAGGGTCCGAGAAAAGGTCCTCCAGGTACTGAAGGGGTCTGAAGGTGATCACGTCCCCGAGGCAAAGGTGACAATCGAAGTCTCCAGCCATGAGGCCGTGCTTGATGGTCTTCGCCGCCCTTGGAGAGGAATGCAGGTCGGTGGAGACCAGCGCCTTCATGTCATCACCCGTCAGAAGAACGAGGTTGGCCAGACTATGCCCAGGGACCCGAAGACGATCATGGCGCTGATGACGAACCCTATGATGGCACCGGAGTTCAGGAGGGGTAGGCCCGCCTGGGGACGACCCTTCCAAACGAACCACATGAGGGCCCAGAAGCCGCACACTGCCCCTAATAGGGTCGCGAAGGACACCACTACGTTGCCGGGGATGCCGGCCACCAGCACCTCTCCGACCCGCTCGGGGGTGAGGAAGGTGAGGGCCGATACCACGAGCACTCCGGGGATTATGATGTCACCCAGGCCCATGAACATGGCCTCCCGCTCCTTGCCCTCGGCGATCTCCTTCTTGATGGACCCCTGTTCCATGAAGCTGTATCCCTCCTCCTTCGGTACAACGAGGAGGATCGGGAGCCGCAGGTCCATGACGCTCTCGGCCAGGTCCACCATGTGCGTGGTGCGGTACACCGCGATGGCGTCGTAGATGGCCAGCACGACCAAGAGAACGATGGCGGGCAGGATGCCCAGCGATATGCCGAATATGGCGGTGGCACCCGCCGCTACCAGGAGGCCTGCAAGGTCGACGACGTACCACTCAGGGAACTTGTACAGCGCGTATGTAAGTATCA
>JAUVRF010000364.1 GCA_030597775.1 Methanobacteriota archaeon
CCTGTTCTTCCCCTCCCACGATTACCATGGAAGGGACTTCTCCTCCCTGGGACACGAGCGGCGCAACAACCCTCACTTCGAGCACAAGGACCGGTACTCCTACGTGCGATGGCAGCAGGACCGGCAGGCCTCGACCCCATCGTGGGTCAACAAGGTCATCGATGCCAACTTCCTGTGCCAACCCCTGCCCGTGGAGGACAGGGCCGAGGACGGCAAGGACGCCTGTCACGCCTGGGGCTGCGCTCCGTACCTGACCGAGGGGGACAAGCTCCCCAAGGAGGTTGGGGTCATCAACCTCCACGAGCGCATCGACCGGGGAAAGAACCCCATCCTGATGCTCGACGTCCGGGAGGAGGACGAGTTCAGGGGCCACCTTGGCCACATCGAGGGAGCGTACCACATTCCCCTGGACGAGATGGAGGAGCGGATGGACGAACTGATCTCGTTCAAGCACTCGGAGATCATCACCATCTGCCGCAGCGGGGGACGCAGCCTGACCGCGGCCGCCAAGCTGCTGACCGAAGCGTTCGAGGACGTGAAGAGCCTCCGTGGCGGCATGATCGCCTGGAACAGCAGGGGCTACCGCACCAACCGGTGAGGGGCATCCCACGCCTCGCAACCTTTCCAATTCTATCCCAAAAAGCATAATTATACATGAACGCCCAATGGAAGTACGTTCCCGTCAAGGACGCGGACGCAACAACTGAGGGGTTGTCCATGGGACCCGAGCCCTGCCGGAGGTCGGCATTGCCGTTGATCGGCGTGTTCGCATTCTTGCTAGTTCTCGGTCTCGGCGCGACCCTGATGCTGTCGGCCGAGGACGTCTCCGCGAATCGACTCGAGGTACCCGACCACTACCCGACCATCCAGCAGGCCGTTGACAACGCGACGGCGGGCGACGAGGTCCGCATCAAGCCTGGGGTGGACAACGAGTGGACCAAGGTGACGAAACCGGTCAAGCTGACAAGGGCCGGAGAGGGAGAGGCGGTCATCACCAGCGATGAAGAGCACGTGCTTCGACTCGAGGGCAATGGGATCATAGTATCCTTCCTGACCATCGTCGGAGACACGCACAACTACGGCATCCATTGTTACCAGTTCAGCGATGGCCTGCTCTGGGACATCCAGGTGAGGAACTGCACCATAGGGGTTCTGCTATCGGCGACCTATGACAGCGAGATAAAGGATGCCACTATCGAGGATTGCAGCGTCGGCATCGTGGCCAAGAACGGCACGTACAGCAACCACTTCGAGGGCCTGACGCTCAAGAACAACATGATCGGTCTCGACCTCGGCCGTAACGCATATCCCATCGATGACTCTGACAATTATTTCACCACGTGCGTCTTCGAATCGAACCAGTACGGCGCCCGTATCGGGGCCAACGGTCCAGAGAACACCTTCTTCAACTGTGGGTTCGCCTACAACAGTGGCACCGCTCTGTCCCTCGATGGGGCCGATTGCCTCGTGGACACCTTCACTATCTTCGGGAATGACTTCACCGGCATATCCCTCACCAAGCCGGGTACCGTCACCAACTCGACCGTGAGCTATCAAGGATATCGTGGTATCGAGATAGTAGAGACCAGTGGATGCACCATCACCAACATCACCCTGGACGGCAACCAGGTTGGCCTTTATCTCCGCAACGCACAACAGGCCACCCTCTCGAAGCTGTACGGGTCGAACAACTTCGAGGGGATCCAGGTCTCCCGTGGCTCCTTCGAGGTGACCCTGTCCGGATCGGAGTTCGTCAACTGCTCCTGGATCGCCATGACCATCGAGCTGCAGAGCGATGATGTCACCGTCCGGTCCTGCAACTTCGCGGGCAACTACCAAGGAATGCTGATCTCCCAGTCCAAGAACGTGCTGGTCTCCGAGTGCACCTTCTCATCGAACCTGCGCTCGGCGGTGCAGGGCGTGGATTCCACCCAGATCCAGATAATCAGGTCATCCATCGTCTTGACCAAGGACGGCCATGGACTGGAGTTCTCCGGGTGTGGGGCGGCCAACATTGTTCAGTGCACCTTGATCGACAACCACCGCAGCGGGATCTCGATCACCTCATGGGGCTACCAGGGACCATCGGAGAGGGGGGTCTCGGATTGCCGCATCGGCGGCAGCGGCGAGAACGGCACTTCCCTGGACCAGGTATCGAGAATCACCATCGCGGGCAACACCATCGAGAACAACGGGGGCGGTGGGATCCTTGCCTCGGCGACCCTGCGATCAACGATCAAGGACAACATCATCCAGGGGAACTCATTCGGCATCACCCTCAACGAATCCCAGGGTTGCCTCCTTTCCAGGAACAGCGTGAGACGGAACGACCAGGAGGGGATCCGCCTGATATCCTCCGGTTCTGGTAACGGGAACAAGGTCCTGGACAACTCCATCGCCGAGAACAGCTGGCGATCGGCGGTCGACCGTTCTGGCATCCTCCTGTCGGGAAAGTACACCCAGAACAACATCATCGCCAGGAACTCGATCCTGTCGAATCCCGTGGGCATCCGGTTCGAGAGCTACACTGATGGCTGCGAGAACAACCTGGTCTACCAGAACACCATCAGGGACTGCGAGAGGTACGGTATCGGGGCCAAGTGGAACGCCGGACCCAACAAGATCTACCTCAACTCCTTCTTCTCCAACGAGGAGCACGTCAACGGCCTGCACATCCTTGACAAGTTCGAGATGGATAGGCTAGGCAACTACTGGGACGACTACAAGGTATCGTATCCCGACGCGGTCCGCAACGGGGCCATCTGGAACATCCCCTACGAGGTGGAGTCCGGTACCAACATCTTCGATAGGTACCCTCTCGCCTTCATCTACGAGACCGACCCGCCCGATGTCGACCTCCGGACGGATGACACAGTGGTCTACGGCGACCACACCCTCCTGGACGCTGCCGGGACCCGGGACCCATCGATGTTCGCG
>JAUVRF010000521.1 GCA_030597775.1 Methanobacteriota archaeon
ATGCCCGTCATGCGCATGACCATGGGCTTCTCGGGATGGTTCTCCTGGATGAACTGGACCACGGCCTTGGCCCAGTCGTCACAGCGGGAGATGCCGCCGAAGCGGGCCCCGAAGATGACCTTGACCTTGGGGTCGTCCAGGAGCAGGCCGAGCATGGCCCTGAGCTTCTCCTGGGACGGGGCCCCGCCCGAGTCCATGAAGTTGGCGGCCTTGCCGCCGTAGATGTGGATGAGGTCGATGGAGGCGATGCCGAAGCCAGCCCCGCCAGGGAAGGTGCCGATGTCGCCGTCCAGGTCCACGAAGGGGAATCCAGCATCCCGGGCCTTCGCCTCGTTGGGGGTGAGCTCGCCCTCCTCGTGACGGCCAGCCTCGATGCCCATCTCCTTGAACTCCGGGTGCCGGTAGAAGGCGTCGGTGTCGATGTTGAACACGGCATCGAGGGCGACGAGGGAGCCGTCCGCCTTGACGCCGATGGGGTTGATCTCGCACAGCTTGCCGTCCGAGGCCTTGAAGGCCTTGTACAGCTTGACGGCGATGCTTCCCACGGATGCCATCTGCTTGCCCTTGAAGCCCATCCGGTGGGCCAGCTCGCGGCCCATGTATGGCTCCACCTCCTGCTCCGGGTCCAGCCAGATCTTGTGGAACGCCTCGGGATGTTCCTTGGAGGCCGTCTCCACGTCCACCCCGCCCATGGGGCTGCCGATCATCACCAGCTTGTGCTCGAACCTGTCGATGGTGACCGCCACGTAGACCTCGTTCTCCACAGCTTCCATCTTCTCCAGCAACACCGATGTGACCTCGTATCCCCGGAGGCGGCTGGACATGATCCGCTCCACCTCCCTTGCCGCCTCGGCCCCGTCGTTCACCTTGACGATCCCACCCGCCTTGCCCCGGCCGCCGACCAGGGCCTGGGCCTTGGCCATTGCAGGATAGAAGTCGTCAGGTACGGAGGCCAGGTCATCTGCGTTCTTGACCAGGTAGCTCTCGGGGACCGGGATGCCGTGCCGCTTGAATATTTCCTTGCCCTCGAACTCGTAGAGTCTCAAGCCAAACCACCGCGGGGGGAATGGTGATTCGGGATAATAAGCATGTCTTCGGACCGTGGTGTCAGAGGGGTTCGCGTCTACCTGTCAGCCGCGTAAGCCGCGGCCGCAGCCTCGTAGCTCTTCACCACGTACGGGAGGATGACATCAAGGTCGTCCTCCTTCTCGATGGGCACCCTCATCCACTTGCTCATCACCTTGGTGCCATGGGTGAAGGGGCCGGCGTCGTGGTCGGCCATCAGGGCCTCCCTGTCCTCCTCGCCAAGCTTGGTGATGACGATCGCGTCGTCCACGATGGTGGCGAACATCTTGTTGCCCGCCATGTAGCAGGGGCAGCCCATCATCTTCCTGGGATTGACGTCGGGCATCAGCAGCACATCGGCCTCGAAGGCCTCCTTGATGGGGTCCATCCTCTCCTCGTGGTACAGCTCCATCAGCCTCAACTCCTTCCTCGGATGCGAGGAACATGATTGTAGTTCATCCTTTTTCCGCCAAACCATCGCGGGGGAAGGTTTATCGATGACCCGACCTGCTATCATGGACGATGCCCCACGTCGAACTCCTCGGAAAGGTGGACATGGAAGAGGTCTTCCGCCGTTTCAAGCCCGTCTTCGTCAAGACCGAGCGTGGCATCGCGAAGGCCACCGACTCGTACATCGACAGGGGTGGGCGCTGCATGCTCGTGGACTCCCTCGCCATCGAGGGTGGAGAGCAGGCAAGGTTCATGATGGAGATCGGCCAGAGGGAGGACGGACTGCTCATCGGTCTCTGGTCGGGCCTCGATGTGGAGAGCACGGAGGGGGTCAAGACGGTGCTCGCCGAGACAGCGAAGCAGATCCTGGAGACCTTCCCCGACCTGGTGGTTGGAGAGACGGACATCCAGAGTTACCTGGATTGACGAGCTAGATCGATCATGCCTTCATTCAGGGGAAGTGCGTGGGCAGTAGAGTTTCCCCGATTACACGACCCGATCGGATGATCTGGACCCGACCCC
>JAUVRF010000525.1 GCA_030597775.1 Methanobacteriota archaeon
CCCCCCCCCCCCCCGCCCCCGCGAAAGTGCATTCCGGGGTCAGATGAAGATGCCCAGGAAGAAGGCGAGCATGAGCAGCGCCATGATGATGGCGGCCACAACCATCAGGCGCCCCATCCTGGGCCCGGACCCGAAGGTGATGGGGATGGGCCCGATGAAGACGACACCGCCCCACTGGGCGCCACCGCCCGTCGATGGCTCGCCCGTCCGGGGCGCACGGGCCGGTGTTCTTGCCCGGGGGGTCTGCTCCGGATACCGCTCTACGGAACGCAGGCTCATCGCGAAGAACAGGAGCACGATACCGAATATGAGCAGAAGGACCCCGGCGGCGAACACGCCTCCCGATCCAGAGATGACCGGGATGATGAGGACAAGGTAGAACTCGGCCTCCCCTCGTAACCCGGCCCACACTATGAGGGCGATCCCTGCGACCACCATCAGGATGGATAGGGCGAGCAGACCGTTGCCTTTGTCCATGGTACATCCACGTCCCTGGCGCTATTTACTGTTTTCCCGCCAGTGGTATGGTTGGAGAGGATGGAAAAAAAGAGGTAGGGGGTCCCGGGGGATGGAAGGGGGGGAGGTGTTCCGGAGAACGGTGGTGGGATGTGTTTGGGGAATGGATACATCCTCCCGGGACCCTTTGGGGTTGGTGTGTTAGCGTCGGTTCAGAGGGCGACCTCTTCCAGGGGCTCTGGGTCGATGGGCGGTGCGATCTCGATGAGGCCGGAGGACTCGACATCCACGGGAGTGTCATCGGTGGACCTCCACCACTTCTCGATGTCCCAGCGCTCGGCCCTCTCGGGCACGCCGTCGTCGTCGCGGTCGATGATGATGTGGCCCTTGCTCTTCATGTGGCCCACGTCCCAGTCGCCGTCGTCGTCACGGTCCCAGAACTCCAGCAGGGAGGCGCTGGCGAAGTCGTACTCCGCGTTGCCATCGCCGTCGGCGTCGACCAGCTGCCGGATGAACCTGGTCGCCTTGAACTTCTCCGGCGTTCCGTCGGAGTCACGGTCGGTGAAGAGCCTGCTGCCGGCATCCCTGTTGACGAGCTCGGGATCACCGTCGGAGTCGCGGTCGACCATCTTCCAGGTGGACCACTTCTGGCCCCTCACCTCGGGGTTGCCGTCGGAGTCGCGGTCCAGGGCGCCCCAGGTGGCGGTGTGGCCCTTGCGCAGCTCGGGCTCGCCATCGCCGTCGGCGTCAACGACCTTGGCCGCAGCCTTGTGGGTCCGGGTGAGCTCCGGGTTGCCGTCGTCGTTGGCATCGATCACCTGCTTGAGGTAGCGGTATCCCTCCTTGAGCTCGGCATCACCGTCGGAGTCGCGATCGATGATGAGCAGGCCCCAACCAGAGATCACGGTCCTCTCGGCGTTCCTGTCGGAGTCCCGGTTGACCTGGAGGGCCTTCTTGGCGGAGCCCTTCTTGAGCTCTGGCTCGCCGTCGGAGTCACGGTCGATGATCTTGATAGAGCCGGATGAGGCCAGATGGAACTCAAAGATCCCGTCCTGGTCCCGGTCGATGGCATGGTTCACCCCGCCCCAGCGGCCCTTCATCTCGGGCTCGCCGTCGGAGTCGGCATCGACGACCCTGTAACCGGTCCTGGCGTTCTTGACCTCCTCGGGCCTGCCGTCGGAGTTCCTGTCCAGCTTGTAGTTGAGGCTGAAGTACCCGTGGGATAGCTCCCTGTCGCCATCGTCGTCCCGGTCGATGAACTCCCGGTAGATGGTCAGGCCTCTCAAGACCTCGGGGTTGCCGTCGTCGTTCCTATCGATCCACAGCCGGTCTATGACCATGTCGAGGCCGTACTCGTAGTTGCCGTCGCCATCGGCGTCTATGCGGATGCGCCGCTCGTAGTGCCAGTGGTAGTACTCGAAGTTGCCGTCATCGTCGGAGTCCACCACCCTCCGGAGGTTGGGAGTGGCAGCCCCATCGTCCAAGGGACGATCGGCGCGGGACATCTCGTCCTTCAGGCCATCCGAGACCTCACCAAGGAGGAAGATCTCAAGGTCGTTGTCACCC
>JAUVRF010000305.1 GCA_030597775.1 Methanobacteriota archaeon
GGCACCGCCACCTCTCACCCCCCGAAGGCGCTGTCCCGACGACAGACATAGCCTATCCACATCACCCCCGATTACTATCACTACAGATGATGCATAGGCATCAGGGCTCATGCCAATGCCGCTTATTAGTAACTTTTGCCATATGCGCCCAATAAATATGGAGAGGCCCCCAGAGGGGCCTCCACCTGACCCGTTTTTGTCAACGAAGTGAGAATTATGTGCGCCGAGGTCCTCTGGTCCTCCCGGCAGAGCTGTGATATCAACGGCCCCATCGAGCACGGGCACATTCACCCACCTCCCCGCCTTCCCTTCATATGGTCCTGATGCGGAATAAGGCACGGAGAGCGCGATGACAGCGAACGCCCACCCCTTCGACGACCCGACCATCGTCCGCCGGTCGAAGAAGAAGATGCGGTCCGACAGGTGCAGCACTTGCCGCGGGACCCGGATGCTCTGCGGGAAGGCCCGGTGTCCCATCATGGCCAGGGTCTACGCCAACATGAGGACCGCACCCCTCATGGAGACCCTCTCGCTGGCGGGCTCCTCTCCCCCCTCCGTCTGCGTGGGTCGCTTCGGCTATCCCAAGGTTGACATCGGGCCGATGATCCCGCCCCGGTTCGGGGACACCCACCTCCTCGACACGCCAGAGGAGTGGGTGGGCCAGCCCATCGACAGCATCATCGCCATGCGACAGCAGCTGGTGAGGGGCCGGCACAGCGTCCGGGCCGACGAGCCCGAGGCCCCCGCCCGGCTCCTCCAGGACACCAGGGAGCTGGCCATGGGGGGTCCACCGACCAGGATCGACGCGACGTTCAAGAAGCGCCCCTCCGGCCGCATCGAGCTCAACTCCGGGACCCAACCCATGGGACCATCGGCTCCCATCGAGAGCTTCGAGATGGAGACGGTGAAGGCCGACCGCCGCATCGAGCGGGCCTACGACGACACCGACCTCCTGGCCCGGGACGGGATAATGGACCTGTACCAGGGGGGCGTCTACGTGTCGCGCATCCAGCGGGCCCTCTCCGCCGGTCTGCTGGGCGAGGGCAAGCGCCGCCGCCTCGTCCCCACGCGGTGGAGCATAACCGCGGTGGACTCGACCGTGGGCGAGACCATGATGGAGCGGACCAAGGTGGCTCCCACCATCGACGAGTACCGCATCTACGAGACGGTGCAATTGGACAACAGGTGGATCATCATGATGATGCCCACCGAGTGGTGCTACGAGCTGGTGGAGGCATGGTACCCCAACACGCTCTGGAACCCCAGCCAGCGGTCCATCTCCATCATCTCGTCCCACGAGCTCTACCAGGGAAGGAAGACCTACGCGGAGATCGGAGGGTGCTACTACGCGGCCCGTCTTGCCTCCAACGAGCTGCTCACCCGTGAGGGAAGGCAGGCGGGTGTGGTGATCCTCCGGGAGGCCCATCCGGGTTACATACTCCCCGTGGGGGTATGGAACGTCCGCGAGCACGTGCGGGAGGCCCTCCGACGGGAGCCCGCCAAGTACGACAGCCTCCAGGGCGCCCTGGGACACGTTGAGAGGATGATGGACATCCCCCTGAAGCGATGGATAGGGGTGAGCGGAGTGCTCAGGGACCGTCTCTACCAGCGCAGGTTGGAGGACTACACTTGAAGGTGGTCGAACACCCCGAGGCGCCCCTGGACGTATGGCTCGACGAGGACGGTCACAGGGGGGCGATGGAAGGGACCGAAGGATGCCGGGTGAGGAAGGCCCAGGCAAGCGTTGCCCTGACCTCCTCCGGTCTCGAGGGCTTCGATTGGGTGTTGAACCCGTACAAGGGTTGCGCCCATCGATGTGTCTACTGCTACGCCCCTTCGGTACTGGGCGCCGACAGGGAGACCTGGGGGTGCCAGGTGGAGGCGAGGCAGAACATGCCCACACTCCTGTCCCGGGAGCTCAGGAGGAAGGAGCGGGGTGTGGTGGGCATATCGTCCGTAACCGACCCTTACCAGCCCGCTGAACGCACATATCAGTTGACCCGATACTGCCTCGAGCCCCTCCTTCGTCACGATTGGCCAGTGTGCATACTGACCAAGAGCGACCTGGTGGTCCGGGACCTCGACCTCCTCGAGGCCTTCTCGGAGCGGGAGGTGGGCTTCACCGTGACCACACTGGACGAGCACCAGCGAAGGCTGTTGGAGCCCGGAGCCCCACCCGTGGCGAGGAGGCTGGCGGCCATGAGGCTCCTCTCCGATGCCGATGTTCCCACCTATGCCTTCATCGGTCCCATCTACCCCACAGCCTCCATACACGAGCTACGGAACCTGGTGAGGAAGGTCCACGCCGCCGGGGCGAGGTACATCCTGGTGGACCGCCTGAACCTGAAGAGCGGGGTATGGCTCTCGGTGACCAAGGCCCTCAGTGGGGACCATGCCCTGATGACCACCGCCCGCCGGCGGATGTTCCCTCCCGAGGGAGATGAGGACTTCTACGGTCGGGCCTTTCGGGAGGTCGAGGACGAGGCACGTGCCTTGGACCTACCCACCTCCCGGGCGTGACCCTGCCCCCTCCATTGACGAATTTGTTATCTCCCATGAGGGATATGCCTGCATCCAGGTCGATTCCCGTGTCACTGCCTCTGAGAACATGGTACCGCCTCGTGCCGATGGCACTGGCGATCGCCTTCGTCGCCGTGGCCATGGCATCATGGGGAGAGAACACCCCTCCCCAGGTCGAAGTTGGCACACCATCGGAGGATGCCGTCATTGCCCAGATGGTCACGGTGTCGGGCGTCGCCAACGATGAGGAGGGGTTCAACGTCTCCGCCTACGTGGAGGCCAGGTGGAACGACTGGGAATGGTTCCGCCTGCCCATCAACCCGGGGCAGGATGGTCATATCCTCTACTTCGGGGAGATCGTCAACCTGGACTGGCACGCACCGGGCTCCCATCAGCTCCACGTGAGGGCCTTCGACGGGGAGCTCTACAGCGACATCGTGACCGTGAACGTGACCGTCCGGGACCTTCCCGACCTTGTCATCCTCCCCACTGACATCACCCTGGACCCGGAGGACACCTTCGCTGGGCAGAGTTCAAGGATCGTCGTCCTGGTCCGCAACCAGGGTGGTGAGGACATCGAGGAGGTCGAGGTCGTCGTGAGGATCGGGGAGGAGGAGGTGGGCACCCTGGTGATACCGCTGATCGGTGCCTACAACGAGGAGGTCGCCCGGTTCAAGCACACCTTCGGGAAGGGCAACGTCACCGTTCGCGCGTCGGTCCTGTCCCTGCTCCAGACAATGGAGAAGAGCACGGCCAACAACCAGGCGGACCGCACCTTCACGATCCAAGAGGCCGAGGATGACGAGATCCCGATAGAGGCCATAGCGTCCTATATGACGATCCTGCTCGTCCCCATCGCC
>JAUVRF010000317.1 GCA_030597775.1 Methanobacteriota archaeon
CAACCTCATGCTGGAACCCGGTATCCCCTGGAGCAGCTCAAGTCCCATCTCCACGGGGATGGTCTCGTCCTCTGAACCCCAGATGATCATCGTCGGGGCCTCGACCCGTCCCATGATGGGCCGGAGGTCCCTTTCCAGCGCGCCAGCGTCCACGGCCCGTTGGCGGGCCGTCTCGTAGCCCCGGGAGGCCGTCATGGTCCTGCCCATCTCGCGGAGCAGGTCGGCGGTGAGGGCCTCCTCGTTGACCACCATCTTCCGGATGTCCAGGGTGCCCGGCTTGAAGGGTTTTGTGGGCGCGGCTATGAGCACCAGGCTCTCCACTCGCTCCAAGCTGTGGACCGCAAGCTGCACCGCCACCGCGCCTCCCCGAGAGCTTCCCAGGACCGCCATTCTCTCGAGGGACAGAGCGTCCAAGAAACCCTCCAGGAGGACCCATTGCTCGACGACGTCCTCCTCGGGGTCCCAGGGTTCCGAATCGCCGTGCCCTGGAAGGTCGGGGGCGACCACACGCCAGCTGTCCGAGAAGGCGAGCATGGTGGGCCGGAAGAACCTTGCGCTGCTGCGGAATCCATGGACGAGGAGGAGGACCGGGGCATCGGGATCCCCCGATGTGTAGTAATGCCAACGGCGTCCCTCCACCTGGACATCCGTCTCATTTATACCCGGGACCATGACCGGAGCACCCCTTCGGACCAAGTTAATCCTTTCGGGCAGCCACAGGTTCGAGCATGTGCATGGCCACGTAGGCTCCCACCAGGGCACCCAGGACATTGGCGGCGATATCCATGACCGACATGTCCCGCTCGGGAACCGCGATCTGGATCAGCTCAAGCATGATGCCGTACAGGATAGGGAATATGATCGCCATGCGAAGTTGCCAATCCCGGGACCTACGAGTACCACGGATCAGGGCGAAGGCCGTCAAGAACGCCAGGACGAAGTACTCCAGGAAATGGGCGAACTTGTCCTGTTGGGGAACGACATCCACGTCCTCTATCGGTCCAAGGTTCGTTGCGACGGCAATGGCGAGCAGCATGCCTGCCCAGATCGCTGCCGGGAGAGCATGGATGAAGAATCTCCATCGAATGCTGGTCCGCACCTTCCCTCCCATGCGGAGGACCCCCTAGCGCTCCGGTGGTCCGCAGCCGGTCAAGGGCTTGCGGCTGAAGTCGAAGAGCGTCCTCTCCTCGTCGGCGACACCGAGCTCGAGGCAACTTCCCTCGGTCACATTTCCAATCGCGGCGGAGGAAAGGCCGCTGGAGACCAGTCCCTCCAGGACCGCGTTCTCGTGTTCGGGAGAGCAGGTGAGGACGAAGCCGCAGCCCTGGTAGCAGAGCAGCCAGTGAACTGGGTCGACTCCCTTGGGCTGTGGGACCTTGGTGGGGTCGACCATCGCACCCTTGCCCGAGGTCTCGAGGAGCATCCCCAGGGTCCCGAGCGTCCCGGGGTTGGAAATGTCCTTGCCCCCGGTGAGCAGCCCTCTCTGGGACAGTCGGCGGGCGGCGAACATGCGCCTCGCCACCTCCTCGGGGGGCTGCCTGGTGGAGGTGTCGAAGGAGTACCGGAAGTCAGGGTGGAACTCGCCCACGGTGTCGATGCCGACGACGATCGAGTCCCCCACCCGGGCCGTGTGGGAGTAGATGACCTCCGACCTGCGGGCCCTGCCCACCACGGCAACATCGATGGCGCTGCAATCGGAGTCCGGGTGGGTGTGGCCCCCGAGCATCGGGACGCGGAACTTGTTCACGCCATCACGGATGCCCTCCAGTAACCGGGTTCCCAGCTCTCCCGTCCGCAGCGAGATCACGTCCACCATGCAGAAGGGGACGCCACCCGTGGAGGCGATGTCCATGGCGTTCACGAGGACGGATACGTAACCGGCCCAGTAGGGGTTCGCCTCGAGCAGGGTGGCCATGATGCCGTCCGTGGCAAGAAGGAGGACCTCTCCATCCGGGTCGTCGTCCAGGGCGACCACGGCCGAGTCCTCGCCGAAATCGGCCAGCACGCGACCCTGGGGTCCATCGGGCTCGGCCGAGCCTGGTCCCACATCGGGCAGGTAGGCGACGACTTCCCCGATCGGGTGCTTCCGGGTGACCCCTGGGTAGCTCGTGATCGCGTCGACCAACGCTTCCAGGTCCATAACATCGTCCATTGCCACCGGAACGATGGCGGAGATATTAGTATTTACTCACCCGGCAGCGCACATCACAGCTCGGCAGGCTTCCGCTTGCGGTAGTACATCCAGCCTCCGCCTACGATGACGGCCATGGCAAGAAGGGCGATGATGAGCCATGCCGAGCCTCCGTCAGGCTCCTGGGTGCCGGGATCGCCGGTGGGGTCGTCCGGGGGCTTCTCGCTGGCCAGGTAGAACGTGACGTTGAACAGGTTCGATGCCAGCCTGCTCCCGGGATCGTCGGGGTCGAAGGCCCAGATGACCACCTCGTTGAGGTCGTCGGGCTTGTCCGTGCCGTCCACGAACTCGATGGTGGCCACGCCGTTCTCCCAGTCGATCACGATGACCTCCTCGTCGCAGGAGTAGTTGAGCACCGCCGTGTCGCCATCGGCGAAGATCGTCGTGAGGTCGATGGTGACGGCCTCCTTGCCCTCCTGCACCTGGATGTTGGCCGTGATGGGCTCGAGCAGGACGGGCGGGTCGTTGATGGCCTTCACGTGAACGTAGATGTCCTGCTCGGAGAAGTCGCCGTTGGTGCCGGTGACGTTGATGCGGACGATCTCGTCCATGGTCTCCTCCACCTCGTAGAGGAAGGTCACGATGAAGCCCTCGATGGTAGCGTGGTCGGAGTGGATGCCCAGGGTGTAATCGGCGTTGCCGGCCATGTTCACCAGGTAGGGTTCCACATCCAGGACGTAGGGCACGTCCTCCAGCGCGGTGATCGAGCCGATGGGTCCGAAGGCGAACACCTCGGGGATCTTCTCGATCGAGATGATTATGGTCTCGCCGGCCACGTCGGAGCCCTCGGTGGCGGTGAAGGTGACCTCCTGCTTGGTCATCCCCGCGCCGCTCGGGTAGCGGAAGGTGAATACGAAACCATCCCACTCAACGTAGTTGCTGGGAGCCACGGACACGCTCCCGTCGCCGATCTCGTCGATGTTGTACAGGTAGGGTGTGATATCGATGACCAGGTCCGTGTCCTCGTAGACCGTCTGATCGCCGATACCGGTGAGCTGCAGTTCCTTGCCCAGGCGGAGAACGTGGATGGTCAGCGCCCTGGTGAACTCGTGCAGACCGTCGGAGATGGTGATGCGAATCAGGTCGTCCCGCACCTTCTCGCCCTCGGTGAAGCCATCGGGATACGTGA
>JAUVRF010000217.1 GCA_030597775.1 Methanobacteriota archaeon
CACGAGAAGGAGATGGACCCGGACGACAAGGAGCTAGCACGGTTCCTGGACATGGTCCAGATGCTCATCATCGAAGGCAATGCCCTCGGCACCATCAACAACAAGGTGAAGCTGTTCTCGGACGGCAACGAGAAGTTCGACGCCCTTCTTGAGGACATCGCCGGGGCCAAGCACCACATCAACCTAGAGTACTACATCTTCCGAGATGACGAGCTGGGCAAGAAGGTCGTCACCGCCCTGGCTGCCAAAGCCAAGGAGGGTGTGAAGGTGCGCGTCCTCAAGGATGGCGCCGGTTGCAGTTCTCTCCCTGGCGATTTCTTCAAGGAGATCACCGACGCTGGAGGCCAGGTCGTTGGCTTCTTCGAACAGAAGCTCCGGACCTACTTCAGGTTGAACTTCAGGAACCACCGTAAGATCGCGGTCATCGATGGAACCGTAGGGTACGTTGGCGGATACAACATAGGTGACGAGTACCTGGGAAAGGGCCCACTGGGAGACTGGCGTGATTCGGCAATGCGTGTGGAGGGTGACGCCGTCCATATGCTGCAGCTCAGGTTCTTCCTCGACTGGGGATACGAGACAAAGGAGACCTTCGAGTTCGATGACGATTATTTCCCCGAGATGGAATCAATGGAGGGCAAGCGCATGCAGATCGTTTCCAGTGGTCCCGATTCCACCGAGGAGAAGATCAAGTACGCGTACCTCAAGATGATCAATTCCGCCAGGGAGTCCGTATATATCCAGACCCCCTACTTCATCCCCGACGATTCGATAATGGACGCCCTCAGGATGGCTGCCCTGTCGGGGGTCGATGTTCGCATCATGTTCCCCTGCAAACCAGACCACGCGGGCATCTACTGGGCCAGCTACTCTTTCATCGGCCAGCTCCTGAGCTCCGGGGTCAAGGCCTACAAGTTCGATGACGGCTTCATCCACGCCAAGACCACCGTCGTCGACGGACTTGTCAGCTCCGTCGGCAGTGCGAACTGGGACAACCGGAGCTTCAGGTTGAACTTCGAGACTATCGGGATAGTCTACGACAAGGAGTTCGGCCAGGAGATGATCGCCGCATACGAGAAGGACCTGGAGAGATGCACCGAGCTCACCCAGGAGCTCTACGACCAGCGCCCGAAGGGGATAAAGATCAAGGAGTCCATCTTCCGCCTGGCGTCACCCGTGCTGTGACGGCTCATATATACTTGTAGGCATGGGCCAGCTCTGCGTTGAGCACAGAGCCTCCGGCGGCTCCCCTCATGAGGTTGTGCACCAGGGCCACCATCCGAACGCGGTCACCCTCGACGCGAAGCCTGCCCACGGTGACCGCCATCCCCTCGGCCCGGCCGGGTCCGCCGGCGTTCAGGTCGAGACGCGGTTGGGGCCTATCGTCCTCGGGCCGGGCTATGATGGGCTTCCCGGGAGCCGTTGGCAGCCCCAGTTGCTGGGGCACACCGGTGAAGTTGTGCAAGGCCCTGCGCAGGTCCTGCTCGTCCAGCTCGTCGCGGATGCGGGCCTGGAGCACAAGCAGATGCCCGTGGGCCGTGGGAACGCGAACGCAGGTGGCATTCACGGCGAAGGGTGCTGGGTGCACGTCCCTATCCTTGAACGAGCCCAGGATCTTGAGGGTCTCGAGACGCACCTTACCCTCCTCGCCCGAGATGTGGGGCAGCACGTTGCCCATCATATCGATGGCCGCAGGGCCCTTGAGACCGGCCCCCGACAGCGCCTGGTAGGAGGCGATGTTGACCTCCTCGATACCCCACTTGACAAGGGGGGCCATGGCCATGACGACACCCGAGGTGGTACAGTTCGAATTGCAGATTATGAAGCCCCCCCCGAACACGGACTCGGCCTCGCCGAGGAGGCCCATGTGGGTCGGGTTGATCTCGGGGACCAGGATGGGCACGTGGGGGTCGTAGCGATGGCTCCCCGCGTTCGAGAACACCGCCACTCCAGCCTGGGCGAGGCGCGTCTCGATGGGGCCCGCCACATCAGCGGGCATGGATGAGAAGACCACCCCGATGCCCGCTTCGACGATGGCATCGGGGTCCGGAGGCACCATGACAGCGTCGAGGATGCTGTTGGGCAGGTGAAGGTCACGGGCCGCCACTGAGGCCTTCCTCAGGGTGCTGCCCGTGGACCCCTCTGAGCCCGCAAGGATCTCTATCGAGAACCAGGGGTGGTCATGCAGCGCATGGACGAAGCGCGACCCAACCATTCCGGTCGCACCCAGTATGGCGCAGGGGATCTTGCCCATAGTGGTCTCTCCCGACCTCCGATACCCTTCGCTCTCGGGGTTTTAAGAGCTTCCGTCCAGATTCTCATTATAGCGAGGGAGAATCACGACGGAACGGGGTCACTGGCCTATCGCGGCATGGAGGGCCCGTTCCATACCGCTGATGGGGGGGTCGAGACCCGTCCAGTGCCGGAAACCGACCGCCGCCTGGTGGAGGAGCACCCTCTCACCGCCCACAGCGGGCAGACCCGCCAGCCTGGCTCCCCTCACGCCGTCGGTGCCTCCCGGGGCGTAGACCATCTCCAGCACGGCCCTGGCCGCCACTATCTCCAACACCCTGACGGGCATGAGATGGCCCGAGGGAGGCACACCGGACATACCCTGGGAGGTGCACTGGACCAGCAGGTCGACCTGGCCCATGTGATCCTCCAACCTCAGGGGGTTTGCGGGCTTTGCCAGGCCGTCCAGGTCGCTGATCAGGCTGGCCAGGTGGTCCGGGTCCCTGCCCGTGACCAGCACCCTGGCGCCCCACCTGTCCAGGCCCACGACGGCCCCGCGGGCAGCACCTCCCGTGCCCAGTACCAGGGCCGTTCGGTCCGTCCCATCCTCGCCAAGGAGCTCCTGGACGGACAGTGCCACGCCGTCGACATCGGTGTTCTCACCCCTGGTGAGCCCATCCTCCCGGAATATCACGGTGTTCACAGCGCCCGACCTGCTGGCACCATCCCCCAGCTCGTCGACGGAGGCGGCGGCCTCCACCTTGAGGGGCACGGTCACGTTGCACCCCAAGGCGCCCGCCATACCGAGGTCCGCCAGGGCCGTGGCCACGTCCCCTGGCTCGGTCCTGTAGGGCACGTACGCGCCTCGCATTCCCAGGGCCCTCATGGCCGCCTGGTGCACTACCGGGGAGTTGGTGTGGGAGACGGGGTCGCCCAGGAGGGCCAGCAGCGTCCACTCACCGCCGGCGTCCTTCGCCTCCAGGGGCGGGGCCGGTCGCGGGAGGCCACCCGGGACGGTCCGCATCCCCATGCGCTGCCATGCCGCCTCCAGCTCGCCGAAGAGGGGTAATCCGAGGGGGCCCTGGTAACCGGTGTCGCCCAGCTCGGAGTAGACCCATTCGGTGGAGGTGACAGGTGCCAGGACCCGCCCGAGGCGTGAAAGCCTTCCCGAGGGCAGAAGTACGTGAGAAACACCCTCCTTCGACAGGGACCAGGAGAAGGCCAGGTAGGCATCCAGACCCTGACGGTCCTCGACGGGCAGCACCAACTTGACCGCGTCGGCCCTTCCGTCCTTGAAGGCGGCCCGCGAGCGGATCCCCACATCGTCCCAGTCCTCCTCGCGATCCACGTGCCATGAGAGGAGCACCCGGGAGCCAGCCCTGCGGGCGTTCTCGGTAAGATCGTCCAGGGTCGATGGAGGCAGGTTGCCCTCCAGGTCCAACCATCCGACACCGGTGGCGGCCAGCTCTCCCAGGATCGCCAGCCTGTCCTCCTCGGTACCGGGGAAGGAGCCACCGTCCCGGGTTGCCCGAAGGGACGCGGCCAGCTCAACGTTCGCCAGGATGGTCTGGAGACCGGACACCGCGCTGTGGAGCTCCTCCGCGGGGTCATCCATCAGGTCCATGCGCAGCTCGACCATGTCCGCTCCGGCGTCCGCTGCCGCCACGGCGTGGGTGATGAGAGCGTCGGCATCCCGTCCGGTGCAGACCACACAGAGCCTTGTCATGACCGTCCCCCGTTCGATGTGTCCTCGGGCTGGGCATGTACGGGTCGACCCAAATACCTTTTCCATGACCCTTCCAGGCGCAACACCCGTCCAATTTATGGTAATTACTCAATACTGGAAAGTTACAGCCTGTGCATCGCCCTTGGAGAGACGGATCACGAGGACGCCGACGATATAAATGATGAAGAAGAAAGTGAGGGTCGCGGGGAGGGGGGGCCCCGCGACCCGGGGGGGGGTTTGGCTCTGGGGGGGGAGGAGGTGAGCCTATTTCGCCTCGTCTGCGACCTTCTTGTCCTCCTTGAACTCGTCGGTCGGGAGGGGGGGG
>JAUVRF010000370.1 GCA_030597775.1 Methanobacteriota archaeon
AGATGTAGCTATCGATCTCCGTGGAGCCCAAGGCGAAGCTGTTGGCGAACACAAGGTCGGTCTCGGAATCTCCATCGACGTCACCGGCCGCGACGGCCCTTGCCCCGTTGGTCGCCAGCAGGTGTGATGGGACCGTACCACAGAATCCCGTCCTCTCCTGGAGGAACACCATGCTGTCAGTGGCATGGGATGTCGCCTGGTAGCACGAGAACACAAGGTCCTGGAGGCCATTGCCGTCGAGGTCCGTCGCGACGACGCCTGACGCCATGTTGGTCAGGAATTCCATGTCAGGAGTGCTGTTCCACCCAGAGCTGGATCCCCAGAAGAGGGTGCTGTTCACGCGGCCGAAGTTGTCCTGCTCCTGGGCGAAGACCACGTCGATGTGCCCATCGCGGTTCAGGTCCTCGAGCACCACATCGGTGGCGCCCACGGTCGGGAACTTGTGGTCTGGCACCACCCTCCAACCGACCGGGCCACCCATGAAGAGGGGGCTGTTGGAGGCGTATGTGGTGTCTCCCGTCATGTACACCGCGAAGACCACGTCGACGAAGCCGTCGCCGTTGACATCCCTCGAATCCGCCGCTGCAGCGCCCCGGGTCTCGAATGCGATAGGGGGAGCGGTGAGATAGTCCAGGCCACCGGTATCCATGTAGGCCTCGCTCCCCGTGGAGTACCCATCGTCCCCACGGAGGGAGCTGAACAGAAGCTGAGGCCCTTCGATGGTAGTGCTCGCATCCTCGAGCTGAAGATCGGAGATGCCCACGTTGAACAGGCGGTCGATCTTGGGGTCGCCGTAGAACTCCTCCCTCCATGACATCCTGTCCATCCACTTGACCGTTATGTTGTCCAGGACGGGCGTGGTGTAGTTGAACTCGCTCCTGATGGTGACCCTTATCTGGATGGACCAGTCGGACCTGATGCTCGAAAGGTCCAAGCTCCGTTCCTCAAGGTCATTGAACCCGGCGATCGGCCTTCCCCCGCTGTCGAGGACCGATATGGAGGTTGTGGTGTTCTGGGGGAAGGTCCCTTCCAGGTGGAGGATATCCCATTTCATATCAAGGGGACGCGTGATGGTCTCGGTGACGAAGGTCCCCATGTAGCCCGGGGTCCCGCCCCTGGGCACCGCCACGGCCATATCGGGTGGCGAGGTGACGCCCAATGTCTTCGAGATGTCCGAGGTCGTCGGCCACGTGGTGCCACCGAGGAAGACCTTGAACTGGTTCCCGGCACCCACGAGGAGGTCGTCGTAACCATCCTTGTCCACATCGTAGAAGTCCGCGACCCTGGCCAATCCCATTGGATCGATGTCGTGGTAATCGGAATCGCTCCAGCCCTGGGCGGACCCCTTGAAGATCCTGAGGGTCGAGGCGGAGCCCGTGAAGACCAGCTCCTTGTAGCCATCGCCGTTGAAATCCCCCGAACCGCACCCGTAGTTGCGAGTGCCGGGCACCGAGAGGGAATAGTCGGGTGTGGTGTCCGGGCCGTTGGCGTCGCCGAGGAAGACGAGGCCCTTGCCGCTCTTGAGGGTGGCGAAGATCACGTCCAGGTGACCGTCATCATCAACGTCCCTCACCTTGACCTCGTCACAGCGGCTCCCCACGGAGAAGGAGATGTCCGGCGTGGTGTCCGGTCCGCTGGGTCCTCCGCAGAAGACCCGCGACGTGCCATCCTCGGCCAGCACGATGTCGTCGTACCCGTCGCCGTTCAGGTCCCCGGTGTCGACGTCACGAGGGTCGTCCTGGGTGAGGACGATGTCAGGTACGTGGTTGTAGTTCCCGCTACCTTTGTCGAGGAACACCACCGTGTCCACGGTGGACCCGGTCCTGAGGGTCGTGATCACTATGTCGACCTTGCCGTCGCCGTTGAAGTCCCCGGTTGCCGACCGCTCGGCCCCCACGGTCTGGAGGTTCTTGGCGCCGGAGGGCCCCCAGGTTCCCGAACCCGATCCCCAGTAGATCTGGGAATCCTTGTCCTGGCCCCCGTGAGGGCTGTTCGCCAGGATAAGGTCGAAGTCCCCGTCCCCGTCAAGGTCGTCGAAGGTGACACCCAAGGATCCGGTGCAGTCCACCGCGACCGGGTCCATGTAGCCGGTGTTGCCAGCGTTAGGATAGATGGCATCGAACTTGCTGGGCTGGCTCGTCCATGAGAACACGACGGGGGGGAAGGCATCGTATTCGCCTCCAGGATCTGTCCTTGCGGAAAGATCGATCGATATCTGCTCGGACGTGGTGTTGACACCCCTCCAGTCGTCCATCTTGCCGGTTCCGATGAAGTCGTCCCGCCATTCGAAAACGGGAATGAATCGCACGGCCCATGAGAGCAGTGACGGTCGGTCCGAACCGCGCGCCATCAGGTCCGCCTGCAAACGGATCTCGGGATAGGCCATCGTGGATATGCTGCCCAGGGAGACGTCCCTCTGCTCGAGGTCCTTGAAGCCAGAGATGGGTTCGTTCACATAACCCACCTGCTGGGAATCCTCGGTGGCGTTAAGGACCGAGACCAGGACCGAGCTATCGCCCGGTGTGGCGACATCAACGACCAGTAGGTCGTACCTCAGGCCCGGCGGGCAGGAGATCCCTATGGAGGCGATCAATCCACCCGTCTCACCCGGGAGGAGACCGACCTCTCCGGAAACGACCTGTGTTCCCATCAGGGTATCGACCGACCCAGTATCGCTGAAATCGTCCTCCCACGATGTCGATGCATCCAATGGGCCGGGCCCGCCGGATGTGTCGGTGCCCGTGGAGGGATCATGGTCTCCCAAGTATGCCGGTGAAATGAAAATGATGATCAGCAGGATGGTAGCCCAAACCCTTCTTCCCTTCGACGTCAAAGTCCCCACCTTGGCCAGGACCCATTCACCTCGAGGGACCGAAAGGCCTCACAGGCTCTTCGATTC
>JAUVRF010000599.1 GCA_030597775.1 Methanobacteriota archaeon
CGCAGCCCGCTTACGAACCCCCGGCACAGGCCGCAGCCCCTGAGGTCCCACCTCCGGCCCCGGCCCCAATGGCACCCCCACCGGCAGCCGTTCCCCCACCCGCGGTCGCCGCACCAGCGCCCGCCGCGGACCCGAGCGCCACCATGACCATCAGGTGCCAGAAGTGCCAGACCACCCTCACCATCCCCAGGAAGAGGCCCATCAAGGTAACCTGTCCCAACTGCGGGGCCAGCGGTGTGATGCGGTAGACCCGACGGCAACGGGAAGAATGGATCCCGACAGGCTCGAGCGGAGGCGAAAGCCGTAAGGCCATCGATGACCGTACAGGGACCCATGGCTCCCGACTACGAGAAAGCGGTGGACCTGCTGGTCGATGCTGTGAAGGTCGTGCTCTTCACCGGCGCCGGTATGTCCAAGGACTCCGGTGTCGACACCTTCAGGGGTCCCGGTGGGATCTGGGAGAGGTTCTCCGCCGCGGACCTCGCCACGTACGAGGGCTTCATCAGGGACCCCGCCAAGGTCTGGAAGTGGAACGAGCACAGGAGACAGCAGGTGGCGGGCCTTACCCCCCACCAGGGCTACCTCGCCCTGGCCGAGATGGAGGACCTGTTCCCGGAGGTCGTGGTGATCACCCAGAACATCGACGGTCTCCACGCCCGCTCGGGGGCATCCCGGGTCGTGGAGCTCCATGGCAACATCTGGAAGGTGAGGTGCGACGCCGAGAACAACAAGCCCTGGCTTGACGAACGCACCGAGTTCCCCGAGGTTCCCCTCCACTGCGAGAACTGCGGCGGTCTGCTGCGCCCCCACATCGTCTGGTTCGGGGAGCCCCTGGACCCGATGGACACGCGGGTCGCCCAGGCCGAGTCCTCCAGCTGCGACGCGATGCTGGTCATAGGCACCTCCGCGGTGGTGTACCCTGCGGCGGGCTACCCCATGGTGGCCAAGCAGAACGGTGCTGCGGTGATAGAGGTCAACATCGAGCCCACGCCAATAACCGAGTACGCCGACATATCGCTCTTCGGAAAGGCAGAGGAGGTGCTGCCTGCCCTGTTGGCCGCGCTGAGGGACAGGATGGCCAAGAAGGTGGATGAGGGGGAGAAGGAGGAGAAGCAGGAGAAGCAGGAGAAGCAGGAGGGCTAGGCCAGCCGCTCGGAGCAACCCTCGCGACGGGAACAGCTGGCACACTTGCCGGGTCGCCTGTGGTTCCTGTGGGCATCGCCCGTGCGGATCGTCTGGCGCATCTCCATCAGCTTGTTGACCAGCGTCCACTTGAGCTCATCGTCGTAGTCGATCTCGTGGCGGGTGTGCTTGCCGTACTGGAGGATACCGTAGGGCGGTGGCCTGCCCTGATGCTCTTCGATGAGCATGCAGTATGCCGCAAGCTGGAGGATGTGGGAGAACAGCGGCCCCCTGGGCACCCTCCCCGTCTTGACCTCGACGGGGATCAGCTCGTCCTCAATACGGAGCACCACGTCGGGAAGGCCCCTGAGGCCGTACTGCTTTGACTCCATGATGCCGTCGCCGGTGTTGGCGGCGGCGCCAACGTCCAGTATCTGGCCCTTGGAGACCCCGCTGGTGCGCCTTGCCTTTAAAGCCCGATCGGTGTACTTGAGGGAGAAGGTGAGGAACAGGGCAGCTGCCA
>JAUVRF010000238.1 GCA_030597775.1 Methanobacteriota archaeon
AATCGGACCTACAGATGCCTTCCCCCACCTGCACGGGGGGAGGTTACTTCTCGGTGGCCCTCGCGGCCTCCGACACCGACGGGATCCAGGACTCAGATTCGCTATACGTTGAGGTCCTGAACGTAAGGCCGATAGCCGATGCTGGCGGCGACAAGACCCTGTACGAGGGAACCACCGTCACCCTGGACGGGAGTGCGAGCTGGGACACATCTTCGGACCTGGCCCTGCTGACCTACCAGTGGGACTTCGGCGACGGTCACTCGACCAGCGACTCGAAGGAGAACAAGGTCGTGACCCACACGTATGCTGATGCGGGGGTGTACGTCGTTCGTCTCGTGGTCCGTGACGACGACTGGACATCCAGCAACACTGCTGTCATGGAATCCAAGCTGATCGAGGTCTCCGGGAGTTCCACCGGGAACGGTACCCTGACATTCTCCATCGATAGCGGCAACACGTCCGGCTCCGGCGGCGGATCGTCATCGGGTGGGGTGGTCATGGACACCTACTGGGACTTCGGCGACGGCAGCTATGCGGAGGGGACCATCGCCACCCACACTTACGAAAAGGATGGCCTCTACATCGTGACGTTGATCCTCACCGACGCCTTCGGAGCCATGAGCGTCCACAACATCCTGGTGACCGTCCTCAACTACCCACCCACCGCCGAGGTGGGGCCGGACATGACGGTGAACGAGGACCATGTCATATCCTTCACGGGCCTGGGCTCGGACCCCGGCGGAGGTCCCATCACCTTCGCATGGGACTTCGGCGACGGACAGTCGGGAACTGGCAGCACCGTGGACCATTCCTATCCGAAGAAGGGGACCTACACCGTCACCCTTACGGTCACGGACGCCGACGGTCTCACGGCCACTGACACCCTATCGGTCACCGTCAGCAATGTGGTGCCCGTCGCGGGCCTCACCTCTGACCGCACCACCGCCGAGGAGGGCGACCTCATCGGCTTCTCCGGGGTGACCTCCACGGACACCCCTTCGGACCTGCCACTCCTCACGTACGCCTGGGACTTCGGGGACGGCTCCACCGGTACGGGCATCTCCCTTTCCCACGCCTACGCCGACGAAGGGACCTACACCACCACCCTCACCGTCACCGATGATGACGGGAGACAGGACGTCAAAACGATATCCCTGTCCCTGAGCAACGCGGCGCCCTCTGCCATCATTGCCTCCGTGACCGCCTCCAGCGACCCGTTGCTGCCCTACGACAACGGCACCTTCGCTGGACTGGCGACGGACAAGGGCACCGCCGACACCATTACCATAGTCTGGGACCTCGGGGACGGTAGTTCGGGTACGGGAACCTCCGTCGTCCACGCCTACACCTCCTCTGGCACCTACACGGTGAAGTTCACCGTTACGGACAACGACGGGGCGTCCACCACCGTCACCACTTCCGTTACCGTCGACACATTGGCCTCCGCGGCCGAGGGCGGCCAGGACGTTGTCAACTCCGCGCCAGCCTCATCCTTCGTCAAGAGCAAGGACCGGACCCACATCTCGGGTCTGTTCGACGACCTGATGGATGCCATCGACGAGGACGATGCCAACAAGATCTTGTCTCGCATCCAGGTTCTCGAGGTCCAGATCAACAACAAGGTCACCGATACCGATCTGGCGGATGAGCTCCTCACCTTGCTCGCCAACCTCGAGGATTCCCTTGGTTAGCGGGGGCCCCCTAAGGTACTAATATCCCCCTGGCCTATCGAGTGATGAGACGAGGGACCACCTTGAGCGGACATCTCTTCCGAACGCTTGTCATCGTCGTTCTCCTGACGCTTCTCCTCCCCCTCGCGACGACCCTTCCTCCTGAGGACGGGGCGACGGCCGCTCCCGGGGACCTCACGGACATGCGGTGGACCCTCGAGGACAGTCCTGTCGTGCTCGACAGCTCCATCGAGATCGAGCCCACGGTCCGCCTGGTCATCGAGGCGGGTGTCATCGTGATGTTCGACGAGGATGTGGGCATCCAGGTCAGGGGAGAGCTGAGGGCCGAGGGAACGCCCGAGCTGCCCGTGCTGTTCGTGTCGAACGTCACAGGTCCCGTCGAGCCCAACTACTGGGCCGACCTGCGGCTCATGCCTTCCGACCAGGAGAGCGAGAACGTGCTCACCTATGCCATCTTCGAGGGAGCTGACACGGGGTTGCTGGTCAGCTCTGGTCGTGCTGTCCTGGACCACTGCACCTTCCGCAAGTGCCGCTACGGGGTGCTGGCACGCGGCGACGCCACCATCGAGGCAACTGATTGCGATTTCATCGACAACAG
This sequence comes from Methanobacteriota archaeon, assembly GCA_030597775.1. GTDB lineage: Archaea > Thermoplasmatota > DTKX01 > DTKX01. The sequence continues at coordinate 2,290 of JAUVRF010000238.1, forward strand.
CGTCCTTGGCCTGGAGTGGGAGACCGGTGCCGGCGGCAAGGCGACGTCGTGCATCTTCAGGGGGAACGTGGTGGGAGTGTACTGCTACGAGAACGTGACCCCGACCATCAAGGACTGCGACTTTTCCGCCAACTACCACCACCTGAGCTTTGCGAGGGGGGGGAACGCCACCATCGTCGGTTGCGACCTGGGGAACACGTCCGCCGAGGCCATCGAGTGTTACTGGAACAGTAGCCCCCTCTTCAAGGGCGTGGTGTTCGAGGAGCCGGGGGACGCGGAGGTCTTCCTGAGGCACAACAGCCGTCCACGCTTCGAGGGGGGCACGTCCGTATCACTGTTGGACGTGACATCCCTCGATGCCGGGTCGTACGCGGTCTCCCTTTCGACGATCACGATCTACGTGGAGAACGACCAGGGCAAACCCCTGGAAGGCGCCAACGTCACCCTCGACGGACGCTCGGGGGACGAGTTCACGAACGGTAGCACAGGGGAGGACGGGAAGCTCTTCCCCGCCCACATGTCGACGTACACGGTGGGTGGCGAGAACAACAACGACATGGAGAACCCCCACGAGGCCCTGGTGGAATGGCGGGGCCACCGTCAGACCTACAAGGTCACCCCGCGGGACCTCGACGGGAACCAGGTACTCACCCTCGAGCTGGCGATAAGCTCCCCGGAACCCTCTGGAGAGGGGTGGTTGCTCAACATCGTGTTGATAATGGTCATCGGCCTCATCCTCATGGTGGTGGTGATGCACCGCACCAGGGAGAGGTGATGCCCCCGGTCCCGAGCGCCAGGGCCAGGCTCAAAGGTATTATATACAGCAACCAACATTATTTCGGATGCCCTGGGGGACACGTGTGCTCAACCGTTGAGGATGGGCCAACCCTTCGGGGAGATGATCGGGATCGGACGGGATAGCGGATGGTTGACATAAGAGATCAGGTCGAAGATGACCGGGGGCTGCTCAAGAAGATACAGCTGGTCATCCCGGGCTTCAGGGGCTACCGTAAAAGGGAGGACATAAGGGCGGCCGACAGCATCCTCAGGCTCCAGATGGCCGATGGCCTCATTCAGGTCAGACAGGGTCTGGAGGAGGCGCGGTCCAGCATGGTCGAGGAGTTCCAGTCCAAGAACATCGACAGGATTGGAGGTGCGATCAACCATGTGCAGACCCTCGAGGGAAAGGTCAGGCACGCGGAACAGGGTTACACCGGTTTCTCACCCGCCGTGAGGATAGAGGAGGCGGAGCTCAACCGGCTCTACGAGTACGACGCCTCCATGATCAGGTCGATCCAGTCCCTAGACCAGTCACAGGCCTCCCTTCTCAACCTCGTCCGTAGCGGCGACGAGAATGGCGCGACCGAGGCCCTCCGTGGGATCAAGGACGAACTTGTGAACTTCGAGCAGGCCTTCGGGAATCGTATACCGATCATCGCGGGTATCTACAATCTATGAGGGGAGGTGAAAGGAAATGAGCCTCATCGGAGCAGAGACCTTCAAGTGGGAGGACGGGGAGAAACGCGGTAGACTGATGTACCGGCGCCAACGGAACATCAGGCTGAACGACAACATTGTCGTGCGCGAGGACGAGTACGCGGTGTTCTATCGTGATGGCAAGGTCCTCGGTTACATCGACCGTCCGGACCGTTACGCCCTCTCGTCCTTGAACGCACCCATAGTGGGGAGGATAGTTGAGGCGCTGTCGGGCGTTCGCCAGCAGGCCGAGCTGATCTGGATGCAGAAGAGGCCG
>JAUVRF010000587.1 GCA_030597775.1 Methanobacteriota archaeon
CGGTCTCGCTGACGACTATCGCGTCACCCTTACCTACGACGAGTGGGCAGAGTCCGACGGATGGAAGTTCTACATCGACGAGACCGAGTTCAACAGGGTCCAGGGCAACGCCCGTGTGTTCTTCAACTTGACCATGACCTCACCCGCCCTGGCCAACGCCGGCGATTACATCAACGTCTCCATCAACGCCACCTCCCTGTCCTCCAGGTTCGAGGACGAGAGCCTGGCATGGCTGTCCTTCATCATCGTCGTGATGGCGGTCACAGTCGTTTGCTCCCAACCCACAAAGCTCATCGATACAGGAGGGACAATATTCTTCAACCTGAACATCGCCAACATCGGCGATGTCCCGGACACATACCGCATAGAGCACACCCTCATCCCCGAGAACGCGGGATGGGATGTGGAGATCGACAAGAACGTAGCCATCCTGGACGTGGACGAGAGTACAAACTTCACGGTCAGGCTGAGGGCGCCCGAGGACGCCAAGGCCAACGAGAACGGGACGGTGTTCATACGTGTCCAGTCCATGAGCGATGCCTCGGTCTGGGACGGCAAGAAGCTGCTGGGCATCATCAATCCAACGTTCCGCCTCGAGCTGGATACCCTTGTGCCCAACAAGTGGGTCGACCCGGGTGCCTCCGTCGACTTCCTCATCACCATCCTCAACGTCGGTAACATGCAGGGCAAGGTCTCGATCTTCGTGACCTCCACCAACCCGAGACCGGGCTGGGGCGCACTGCTCGACAGGGAGACCATCCAGCTGGCCGGAGGCGAGCAACAGGTGATCAGCCTGACCGTCGCCGCTCCAGGTGACGCCCTTGCCGGCTCCCGTCAGGTCGTGAAGGTGACAGCTGTGTCCGAGGACTACTCCAGCAGGGGAGATGTCCAAGTGAGCGCCCTGGTCAACCGCGTCTACGGACTGATCCCCCTGGTGACCGATCCGGAGATCCCCGTGCACGCGGGCGAGAACGCGAAGTACCTGGTGACGGTCACGAACGAGGGCAACGGCAACGAGAACGTGGCCCTCAACTCGGCCAGGGTGCCTCCTGGCTGGATCGTGTCCTTCGAGCTGGACGACGTGGAGATAAGGAACCTGGTGCTCCTGTCCAAGGAGAGAAAGACCTTCACCGCCATCGTGAGCACGCCCTTCGACGCGCTCTCTGGTCGCACTCCCCTGGAGATCGTCCTCCTGGACGAGTCGGGCAAGGACTACGTCATACAGATCTTCACCAAGATCCACCAGAAGTACGGCGTGGACCTGTCCTCCTCCAAGTACCAGGGCGAGGGCGCCCCCAAGGGCATCGTCAACTACCGTCTCACCCTCAAGAACGACGGCAACGGCCTGGACACCTTCTCCCTGGAGCACGGTGGCCTGCCAAGCAGCGCCTGGGTGGGTGGCTTCTACGACATGCAGGGCCTCCCCATCAGCACAGTAGTACTGGTCGCCGCGGAGTACAAGGACGTGGAGTTCAGGGTGCACATACCCGAGGGCGCATCCTCCACCGACCCGGTGGACTTCTTCGCCCGGGCCACTTCCACCAGCGCCGAGACGGACGACGTGAAGCTGACCCTTGACGTCAAGCTCCCCGACCTCAAGATCCAGTCGGTGGAGTACAACCCGGCGAAGCCGAAGGCGCTAACTCCCGTACAGATCACCGTTCGTGTTACCAACGACGGCACCTACGCCGCCGAGAACATCA
>JAUVRF010000077.1 GCA_030597775.1 Methanobacteriota archaeon
CGTCCTCCCGGACTGGGACGGGAACCTGGTGGAGCTCAGCAACATAGACAATGCCATGGTGGGCATCGTCGAGGCGCTGATCAAGGAACACAAGGGCGTCCAGGACCTGTCGGTGGACGGGGAGGTGTCCGATCGCCACGTGCACCACGCCCATCCGAAGCCCGCTGTGGACGGCGTCCCTGAACTGGAGGACGAGGACGACCCCCTGATGCTCATCAAGGAGATACTCGGTGAGGAGAAGACCCGCGAGATCGAGGAGGGTCATCCCGCCGAGGAACCCGCCGATGAGGGCGATAAGGAGGAGAAGGACGCGTGATGCAACGGCCCCGGGCCGACGAGCACGAGGATTTCTACAGGACGAGCCTTGGCAAGGAAGTGCTGGACGCGGAGGTGGAGCTGCTGCTGGACCTGCTGCCCGAGGAGGGCCGGGTCCTCAGCATCGGCTGTGGCATAGGGGTCCACGAGGCGGCGCTGCGTGAACGCAGGCCCGCGATGGACCTCACATGCTCCGACCTGCAGGACGAGATGCTCCGATCGGCACCGTCCGACCTCCATCTGGTCCAGGCGGACATGACCGTCCTGCCCTTCCCCGACGGGACCTACGACGCGGTCTACGAGATCACCGCCCTCGTCTTCGTACACGACCCGGAGAAGGCCCTCAGCGAGATGGCGCGGGTCCTCCGGCCCGGGGGTAGTCTTGTCCTGCTCTCCCTGAACCCCCTTTCCAAGTGGGGGCGGGACCGACTTGGACAGCTGCCCGCACCCTGGGGTGAGCTGGAGGGCCTGGTGGCCATGGTCGAGGCCGCCACAGGTGGAGTGGTCCACGTGGACCACGCACTGAACCTGGAGGACGATGTCCTCCGCGAGTCCACGGGACTGGAGGATGCCGCACTGATAGTCCTGGTATCCCAAAGGCCAACCTCTAGATCGTAGCAGATTGGTACTCCGGCCGCATGATGGAGGTCATCCTCACACTTCGGATCCCCGAGAGCTGGTTCGAGGACGTGGCTCCCCTCCTAGACAGGCCCGTCACGGTCCTCGAGTCCGTTCCGGACGGCGTGGCCGGGGGTCGAGGGCTCGTCGAGATACGCGGGGACGATGAGGCCACCCAGGCCGTGATCGAGGCCATCAGGTCCCATCCCAATGTTTGCCACGTCGAGTTCGTCCCTCTTCCCGAGGGAGGCGTGCTGGGCCGGGTCGTCACCTCCAAGTGTGTCGCGTGCACGGCCCTCACCGGGGTCGACTGCTTCCTGACGGCAGCCTCCGCCAGGTCCGATGGCAGGGTGGACTGGAAACTCGTCACGGGCAGCGAGGGCTCCCTCAAGGAACTGGTGGACCGGCTGGTCGCCGGGGGGTGCGAGGTGGACATCCGGAGGGCCCGGCGTCCCGACCTGCCCCGCCCGCTGACGGACCGCCAGGAGGAGATCCTGCGGATAGCCCTCGAGGCAGGTTACTACGACCAGCCCAAGCGGGCCACGATAAAGGACCTGGCCAAGCGGGCCGGCATCGCGCCATCCACCTACCAGGAGATACTCCAGCGGGCGGAGCGGAAGGTCATGCTCACGTCCCTCGAGAAGTGATCGCTCCAAGTGCAGGGCGAACATGTCCGGGATAGATATAAACACGACCTAACGCTTCTCCGCTCCCGGTGAGACATTGACAGGGAGCGAAAAGAAGAGCCAGATCGAGGAGAACCAACAGGTCATCGAGAACATGGCTCGCATCAAGCACACGATCGTCGTCATGAGCGGCAAGGGCGGCGTTGGCAAGAGCACCGTGGCGGTCAGCTTGGCCCTCACCCTGGCCGACGAGGGCCACAAGGTGGGCATCATGGACGTGGACATCCACGGCCCCGACGTGGCCAAGCTCCTTGGCGTCGAGGACGCCAGGCTGCAGAGCACCGGTGAGATGATCATCCCCGTCCCCGTCAACAAGAACCTCACCGCGATGTCCATGGCATTCCTCCTCGAGGACCGGGACACCCCCATCGTCTGGCGCGGACCATTGAAGATGGGTGCCATCAAGCAGTTCCTCGGCGAGGTCGCCTGGGGAGACCTTGATTACCTGGTCATCGACCTGCCACCGGGCACCGGGGACGAGCCCCTGTCGGTCGCCCAGCTCCTACCCGATGGAGCCTGGGCCGTGATAGTCACGACCCCACAGGACCTGGCCCTGCTGGACTCCCGCAAGGCCGTCCGCTTCGCACAGCAGCTGAAGATGAACGTCGCTGGAGTTGTGGAGAACATGGCGGGCCTCGAGTGCCCCCATTGTGGCGAGATGATCGACCTGTTCAAAAGGGGTGGTGGAGAGGCAGCGGCCAAGGAGATGGGGGTCAACTTCCTGGGCCGGGTCCCGATAGACCCCCACATGGTGATAATGAGCGATCTTGGGCAACCCTACGTGGTGGACGAACCCGACGAGCCCGCGCCCAAGGCCTTCCATGAGATATCGAAGAACCTGGAGAAGATGATCGGGGCAAGTTAACTCCGGATATTGAGCAGTAATAAGAGGTGATATGATGCTAGTAGCGATACCAACGAATGGGAACGACCTATCGGGCAGGATCGATGAACGATTCGGGCGGTGCGCCCGATTCATCCTAGTGGACCCGGAGACCAAGGAATTCAAAGTGGTCACCAACCCCGCGGCGGTCCAGAGCGGTGGGGCCGGCATCACAGCGGCCCAGACGGTGATCGACCAGGGTGCCGATGTCGTTATCGCAGGAGAGGTGGGTCCCAATGCTTTCTCGGTCCTGGAGCGAGCCCAGATCAAGGTCTACTCAAGGGTCTCGGGAACGATCCATGACGCACTGGACCTCCTAGAGTCCGAACAGACCACGGTGGCCGAGGTGCCCACGGGGCCTGCCCGTCACCAGAGGTGATGGGTCCTTGAGGTTGGCGGTGGCCAGCGGCAAGGGTGGCACCGGCAAGACCACGGTGGCCCTAGGCTTGGCCATCGTGGCCGGGGAGGTCACCCTGGTGGATTGCGACGTGGAGGAGCCCGACGACCACCTGTTCCTGGGTGGGAAGGGCGACCTGGTCGAGGAGGTCACGATACCCGTGGCCAGGGTGGACGAGGACAGGTGCACCCACTGCGGTGAATGCGCACGCGCATGCGTCTTTGGGGCCATCGCGGTCGTCAAGGACCAGGTGATAGTTATCGACGACATGTGCCACGGTTGCGGCGTGTGCGGCCTGGTGTGCCCGGAGGATGCCATACACGAGGAGAGGAGGCGCATCGGCGAGGTGACGCTGCAGGAAAGGAACGGCCTCCACCTCTACACCGGCTTCCTTGACATCGGTCAGCCCCTTGCGACGCCTCTGATAACGAGACTGAAGACGCTGGTCCCCGGCAACGGGCTCCAGATCCTAGACTCGCCACCCGGGACGGCGTGCCCCGTGGTCGAGACCATCAAGAACACCGACCACTGCCTGCTGGTCACAGAGCCCACGCCCTTCGGCCTGTTCGACCTTACGATGGCGGTGGACATGATCCGCGAGCTGGGCGTGCCGTTCAGCGTGGTGGTGAACAGGGACCGGGAGGGCTACGCGGCGCTGGACCGCTACCTCGCGAAAGAGGGAGTGCCCGTCCATATGCGCATCCCCGATTCGATGGAGATCGCGAAGCTGTACTCCCGCGGGCTCCACTTCGTCGAGACCATGCCTGAATGGAGGGAGCGGTTCTCCCGCCTCCTGGACGAACTGACGGGAGGTGGCGCCCGATGACCGCCAAACGCCTGTTGGTCATGTCCGGCAAGGGTGGCACGGGCAAGACCACCGTGATGGCCTCTCTGGCCGCCCTCGCCGACGAGCCCATACTGGCCGACTGCGACGTGGACGCTCCCGACCTCCACCTGCTGTTGGACCCAGAGGTCAGGGAATCACACGAGTACCTCGGTCTCCAGCTCGCCACCATCGATGATCTGCTTTGTACCAAGTGCGGTTCGTGCCACCAGGTCTGCCGTTACGATGCCATCTCGGAGGACATCATCCTCGACGAGACCTCCTGCGAGGGTTGCACGGCGTGCTCCATCGTATGCCCCGAGGGGGCCATCACCATGGTGGACCGGGTCGCGGGGGATGTCTTCGTGTCATCCACCAGGTTCGGGCCGATGGCCCACGCCAAGCTGAGGGCCGGCGAGGAGGCATCGGGCAAGCTGGTCATGGAGGTAAGGAGCTGCTCCGACCGCCTTGCATGGGAGCATGGCAGTGAGCACATCCTTATCGATGGACCACCAGGTATCGGATGCCCCGCCATCTCCGCGCTGTCGGGCGTCGATGCCGTACTTGTCGTCGCCGAGCCCACGCTGTCCGGCCGTCAGGGAATGTCGCGGGCGGTCGAACTGGCCCATCATTTCGACGTACCAGCAATGGCCGTGGTGAACAGGGCTGAGCTGAACCCCGAGGAGGCCACCGTCATCGAGGAGTGGTGCCGGGACCAGGGTGTCGAGGTGTTCGACAGACTGCCGTACGATACAGCGGCCACCGACGCCATGATGGCCAGGAGAACGGTGGTAGAGCACGACGACGGTCCCCTCGCCCAGGGCCTTCGCAGGCTCTGGGTCCAGATCCAGGATGTCCTGGATGTGCGCTATGACTGAGGAGAGAACGAGATGAGATGCGCTGAGTGCGATCACAGGCGATGCGAGGTGGGCGAGGACTGCTCGGCCGGGCTTGCCCCGAAGGTCGCTGCGGATACCTACGTGGGAGATGACCTGCGGTTGCTCAGGGCCTCCGGAGAGGTGGAGGTGGAGAACTACCTCGCGGCCACCCGGATCGAGGAGATAACTCATCTGGCGAAGAAGCTGGGCGCGAAGAGGCTGGGTCTCGCGTTCTGCATAGGCCTGGCCGAGGAGGCGAGGGTGGTGTCCAGATATTACAGCAAGGACTTCGAGGTGCACTCGGTCTGCTGCAAGGTGGGAGGCGTGTCCAAGGACGAGTTCGGCCTTCCCCACCTCCGTGGCGAGGACAGGGAGAGCACCTGCAACCCCGCGGGTCAGGCGGCTGTGCTCGCGGACGCGGGCACCGACCTCAACGTGGTGCTGGGCCTCTGTGTCGGCCACGACTCCCAGTTCTACAGCAGCTCGGTGGCCCCTGTGGTCACCCTGGCCGCCAAGGACCGGGTGCTGGCCCACAACCCGATGGGTGCCATATATTCGCGGTACCACAGGGAGGCCCGGCTCGGTGTGTTCGATGACGATGAAGATGATGAGGGTAACATCAATGACGATTGAGACATTCAGGAGGAAAGTAACATGAGGATTTCTGTACCATCTATGGGAAACAATGGCTTGGACGAGCAGGTCGGCGAGCACTTCGGCAGGGTCCCGACCTACACGATAGTCGACACCGAGACGGATGCGGTCGAGACGCTAACGAACACCAGCGAGCACATGGGCGGCACGGGCTACCCACCGGAGCTGATGGCAAAGGCCAATGTGGACGTGATGGTCTGCGGCGGCCTCGGTCGACGGGCCATCATGATGTTCGAGGAGCTGGGGATCCGTGTCTTCGTCGGTGCCAGCGGCACCGTCGGGAACGCCGTCCAGATGTACCAGTCCGGCGCGCTCCAGGAGGCCACTGACGAGAACGCTTGCAAGCAGCACGCATTCCGTGAGCACGATCACGGGGAACACGATCATCATCATGGCTAGCGAATGTATTGAGTCGAGAAGGGGCAACCGATGAGCCACTACGTCTATGGACCCGTGCCCTCGCGGCGTCTCGGACGCTCCCTGGGCGTGAGTCTCGTCCCGCCGAAGACCTGCACATACTCGTGCGTGTACTGCCAGCTGGGCAGGACCACTGACCAGACCGTGGAGCGACGCAGTTTCTTTCCTCCGGCCGACATCCTTGGCGAGATCGGGAACGCGCTGGAGGTCAAAGGCGACGTGGACCACATCACCTTCATCGGCGACGGGGCGCCCACGTTATCATCGGACATCGGTCTGCTCATCGGGCAGGTCAAGGAACGGTTCGACGTCCCTGTTGCGGTGGTGACCAACGGATCGTTGCTCTTCGACGCCCGGGTGAGGGCGGAGCTGATGGCGGCGGACAGGGTCCTTCCGACGCTCGCCACCGCCGAGTACAAGACCTGGCGGCGCATGCATCGGCCCCACGGGGACCTGGTCCTGTACGCGGTCATCGAAGGGCTGGTGAACTTCAGCCAGGAGTACGGAGGCGACCTTTGGCTGGAGGTGATGCTGGTCCACGGGCTCAACGACTCCGATGTGTCCCTCAAGGCCCTTCGCGAGTCGATCCAGAGGATCCGGCCCGGACGGGTGGACCTTCTGACACCCATCCGGCCCCCCACAGAGGATTGGGTCGAAGTGCCTGAACCGGACAGGGTGCTCAGGGCGGAAGAGTTGCTCGGTTCCAGCGAGGCCATGGTGAGTGAGGCGGATGCTCCGTTCGACGCGGCGGATTTCGGGAGCTGCCGGGAGGCCGTCCTTACCATCTGCTCCCGCCATCCACTGAGGGAGAGGATAGCCAGGGATCTGTGTACCCGTCTGAATGGCGAGGGAGCGGTCGAGGAGATGTTGTTCGACGAGGAGATCCACACGGTGAGATGGCGCGGAGAGACGTACCTCTTACCACATCATCTCGTGAGGAATGCAGGTACATAGGAAATGGTCGAGGAGGTTATGGAATGGAAGAGACGAACTACACCGATGGGATCGATAAGCTGGCTTCCAATCTTCAGTCGAAGATCGACGAGGACGAGGCGAAGGTGTTCTCAGAAACAGCTCTCTACGAGGCGCATCATCCCCAGAACTTCGGGGTCATCGAGAATCCCGATGGCAAGGCGGTACTGACAGGATCGTGTGGCGACACGATGGAGATGTTCGTGGTCGTCGAGGGTGACCGGGTGGTCGAGGTCAAGTTCTCGACCGACGGTTGCGGGGCCACCTTCGCCTGCGGGAGCATGCTCTCGAAGATGGCAAAGGGTCAAAAGACAGAACAGGTGCTGGCCCTCACCGACGAGGACCTCATCGAGCGTCTGGACGGCCTTCCCGAGGAGAACCTCCACTGCGCCCGTCTGGCAGTGGCCACCCTGCACGGTGCCGTGAAGGTCACCTGACCAGACCGGGTCCTGGGTGGCCGTCCACGTTGACTCAAGGACATCTCCTTCGGCGCTCCCTGGCCCCCGACGTTCCCCGCGCCCTTCTCACCGCTGCTTCGCCTGGTAGCCGTGGCCCAGGTCGCGCCTGCCCTCGGGCACGAGTGCATCCACCGTCCGCTCCACCTCGGCCTTGGACGGAGCACCACCGACGACGGTCCCCTCGATGACGGCGTACCAACCGCCCAGGGCTCCGGCGTCCTTCAGCGTCCTGCGGTGATGGCGTGCGTGGACCCCCCCCATTCTCTTGTGGTACTCGACAAGCAGCGAGCGGTCCTTGCGTACCAGTCCCTGGATCTCGGCCCAGTTGTCACTCCGGCTGCGCTCCGACCTGAGGAGCGCGCGCAGCCGCTCCAGGTC
>JAUVRF010000260.1 GCA_030597775.1 Methanobacteriota archaeon
CGTGGTGCTGGAGGTGCGATACTCCAATCTACGCGCCCAGGAGTTCGACAGACGCCACGGCTTCCGGGAGGAGGGCCACCTCGCCAACTACTACCCCGACGATGAGAATGCCATCGTCATGACCAGGAACGTGGTCTGAAATACCGCAGGGTCTAGCGGTAACCTGCCTTGTCGTCATCCGCCTGGTAGTTCCAGTAGTTGTAGGGGGCGGACTCCCGTTGGGCCGAAGTGACATCGGTGGCCAGACCTGCCCGGTAGGACCCGTGCCTTTCCTTGATCTGTTCCTCGGCGGGTAGCGCCCTCTTGCGACCTTCCCTCACGTGCTTTTCGGTGATCAGGTCATCACCATTCACCTTTGCCAGGTCTCCGGCCACTCGGATGAGGCCTCCCAGCTCCCGCAATCGCAGGGTGAGGGCGTTCCTCTGGCCGTCGATGACGGATGCCCGGCGGCCCGACTCCTTGATGATCGCCTGGATGGCCGACCGGTCCGCATGAGGGATGCGCCGGTCCATCTCGATCTCCTGGGTGATGAACTGCACCGTCTTGGCCCGGCCCAGGTCGTCGTCGGGCATGGTCACGTCCAGCAGGACCTCGTAACCATTCCCTATGATGCGGCTCCGAAGGGGCGAGAGGATGTGGGGGAGGTCCTGGATGTTGCAGGCCCCCACGAGTATGAAGTCGCAGGGCACGTCGTCCACCTTGACGGACGCTCCAGCACTCTGGGGGTTGCGGCCCGATATGGGGTATCTCCGCTCCTGCATCGCCGTCAGGATGCTACGCTGGAGGGCACCGAGGCGGGGAAGCTCGTCGATGAAGAGCACACCCTCGTGGGCCTCGTGGATGGTACCAGCGACGACCCGTTCGTAGGGCGGAGAACCCAGCTGGGAATGGCCGCCGTAGGGGTCGTGGGCCACGTCCCCCAGGAGCTCGGTGTCCGTGGCCCCGGTGGCTAGGACGAACGGCCTCCGGTCGAAGGGGACGAGGGTCTTCCGGGGCGATTGGCTCTCCAGCTCCCTCCTTCTGTTCAGAGCCTCCTCGTCCAGCACCTTGACGTGCTCCCCGGCCCGTTCGTACACGACCACCTCCTCCTTCCCCTTGACCATGCGGGTGGTCCTCACACTGGGGGGCGAGGCCCCGCCCAGACGGCTTATGGTGACCTCGAAGATGCCCCCTATCAGGTCCCCGAAGGGGTTCTGGGAGGGCTGTCGGGGCTGCGATATCTTGGTGCGCTGGCACACGGGGCAGTTGAGGTCCTCCGAGCTGCTGAATGCGCCACAGCTGGCGCACCGGAAGCCAAGACGCTCGGCGACCTCCTGGGGGGCGCTCTCCGGGGCTATCAGCTCCCCCTCGGCGGTCTCCATCTGCTTGATGGCCCGCATCACCTCCTCGCGGTCCTTGACCTCGATGAAGGGGCGTTGGGGGTTCTCGGGATTGTGGACGACCTGGATCTCGTTCTCGGGCAGGGGCAGGTAGAACGACAGCGCCTGGGCCGTCATCGACTTGCCGATGCCAGGAGGGCCGACCAACAGCAGATGCCTCCGCTGGGTGGCAGCTATCTTGGCGATCGTCACCGCCTCCTCCTGGCCGATGATGCGGTCCAGGGGGTTGGTGGGAATGGCCACCTGGAGAGTGCTCTCGATGTCCTTGAGGTCGAATCCCTCTCCGGGGACCACCTTCCGCTTCTTTGCCATGGGCCGGATCCCCCTATATCTTCATGCGCCGGGGCGCGCTTACCTGGGTGACAGGTCGTCCAGGGTCCAGATGTTGAGATTCTTGGGCACATTGGAGACGTTGCCCATCTTCTTGCCGACGATGTCCTGGACGCCCTTGTCGACCGCTATGTCCAGCAATCGCTGGGTGATGACGCCGTCGAAGACGACGGCCTTGACCTTCTTGCGATATCCCTTGAGGGTCGAGGTCAGGTCCTTGACGTCAAGCTCCTGGATGACCGCGCCCTTGGGGTCGATGATGTTGGCCTTGAGACGGCCAGAGAGCTTCTCGAGGAGCTCCACGTAGAGCTTCTGGTCGTCGGTCAGCTCTATCTTGGGCTCGTCACGGATGGGTTCGGGCCTAGGCGGTGGCGGGGCCTTGCGCTCCCTGGCCTGTTCCTTGCCCCTGTCACCCCTGCTCTCCTTGCGCCCGCCCTTGGGTTCTGCCTTCGCAGGCGCTTCCATGGTGTCCTTGGGCATCACGATGCCCGTGAGGCCGTACATCTCGACATACTGGTCCACCGGGACCTTGTTCCGGAGGGCCTTGATGATCTGCTTCTGGGTGAGCTCCTCGACCTCCCTGTTGCGGGGGGCCCTGGTGATGAAGTCCAGCTCGATGGTCTGGAGCAACTCTCGCAGGATGAGCTCACCGCCGCGGTCCCCGTCCACGAAGGCGGTGACGACACGCTCCGATGCCAGGTCCCGGATGGTCCCGGGCACGTTGGTACCCTCGACCGCGATGGCGTTCTTGATACCGAACTTGAGCAGGTTGAGCACATCGGACCGTCCCTCCACGACGATTATGGCGTCGGAGGTGGACACGTTGGGCCCAGCGGGGCACTTGTCCTTGCCGTAGCTCACGATCTCCTCGATCTGGATGGCCTCGCGCACCGATGAGGTGAGGTCGCCGGAGGTGGACTTGCTCTCCTCTATCAGGGCCGACAGCAGCTCCTTGGCCCTCTCGACGATCTGATTCTTCTTGACCTGGCGCACGTCCTCGATGGTGACCACCTTGATCTTGGCCTTGCAGGGACCGACCCGGTCTATGGTCTCCAGGGCCGATGCGAGGATACAGGTCTCCACCTGGTCCAGGCTGGATGGCATCCCGATCTCGCCCGTGGACTTGCCCCGCTCGGAGCTGATGGAGACCTCGATGCGGCCCATGCGGCCGCTCTTCTGCAGATCGCGCAGGTCCAGTTCGTCGCCGAGCAGTCCCTCGGTCTGACCGAATATGGCTCCGACAACGTCGGGCTTCTCCACGACGCCGTCGGCATGGATCTTGGCTTTGATGAGGTACTTGGTGGTACTTGGATCTAGGTTCATGATAGCTCGTCTCCTCTACGGACAGAACCAGCAACGACACCGACCTCGTGACGGTATCCGGTCCCTTGTGGGTGGTCTTGTCGGCGACTTGCCCCCGCCGCTCTTATCGACGGCGCGCGCCCTTCTCCATCCTCGTCAGGGGCCGATGAGATGGCCAGCGGGTTATGCTGGCCATGTTGACATTGTGATCGTGATGCGTCATGTGCGAACTCGGCACGAGCCAGTTCGTCCATCGAGCGCATGGGGCGTTTTGCTATTTATTGTTTTCCACGTGAATGGAGGGTCCGGGAACGGTGGGGACACACCCCATGGCCACGCGGACCGGGACCGTCTGGACCGCTGATTTGAGGGATTCTCAAGGTTTGTACCCAAAGGGGAAGGTATTTCAAAGCTCTGGATGTAGGTTTTGTGCGTCCCAGGTGACCCGACCTACCCGTGATATGTCGACCTGGAAGCCAAAAGAGCGCAGACCCAAAGGGGTGTGGTGAGATGTCCAGGGATGCCGTGACCCATGGCAGTGGCCCCACGATTGGTTCCAGGCCGGTCCCTAGAATTCCTGTCTTCTGTATCTTTGCCTTCTCGGTCCTCGGGATCCTGGTCTTCATCTCATGTGGGGACGCATCGGCGACCCTGACATTCGAGACACCGGACCCCGACACCAACGTCCACGAGGTCGTGGACCTGGTGGTGGATGCC
>JAUVRF010000086.1 GCA_030597775.1 Methanobacteriota archaeon
GATCGCCACGAGGATGTTCGAGATGTGGAACCAGGCGGGTTCGCGGGGTGGGTCCTTGCTGAAGATGTAGAACACCGTCACCAGTGCGACGACCAGGATCCCTCGCAGGGGTATCGCCAGGACCGCCGCCCTGACAAGGTCGTAGTACGGGTCCACAATGGAAGTGGCGCTGACCATCGGTGATACCAGGGATGTCGATGCGAGGAGAACGAGGGGGGCCCCGCCCAGAAGAAACTTCCCACCCAGGATGCTCACCGGGTTCAGGGATGCCACTGGCGCGATGATAAGTTTTACCTCTGGAGGAACTAGCACTCGGGGTCGATCTCGTCCCGCTTCTGCCTTCGCTCGAGTACCACTTGTGCCTTGTGAAGGTCTCCCTGGGTGTCCACGTCCAGCAGGCAGTCCAGGTCCTGGTCCAGCTTACGGACCTCATCCTCCGGGACCACGGCAAGGTCGAGGCCCTCGAGGCAGCCAGGGAGGTCATGGGTGCCCGCCGAGATCCCGTCCTTCAGGGCCTTGATCGTCGACAGGCGGCTGTAAACTGCCAGGTTGTAGTGGCGCTTGCCCTCTGCCTCCACCACGGCACCCTGGTGATCGACGGTGGCTTGGAACAGCTTCTCGTAGATGCCCCATACGAGGAACGGGGTATCGGAGAATGCGACGGCCGCATTCTCGGCGTATGTGGACCTGAGGCCCTGGAGCAGGCCGCCTGCCACACCCTCGCTGGGCACCGGGTCGAGGGCGGCCGAGGCTCCAACACCCACTATCTTGATGTACTTCTCCGCCTGGGCCCAGTTGTTGGCGGCGATGATCAGGTTGGATGCCGAGCACAGGGACTGGGCTGGCCACCATATGAGGGGCTTGCCTCCCAGGGGTGCAAGGTTCTTGTCCCGGCCGAAGCGGGCGAAACGCCCCCCGGCCAGGATTATACCCGCCTGCATCGGTTCGAGATGGCCATCTCCCGTATATCAACGCTTCGAAATCTGGAACGGCAAGTCACTCGATGCTGCGCTTGGGCAGGCGCAGCTCGATCTCATCACCGGTCGCTCCGGACTCCTTGAGTGCACCCACGGCACCGCGGACCGTCCCCTCAAGATAGTCCTGCACGAACGGCTTGAGGTGGACGTCGGTCCCCCCGACCTTGAGCTGCACCGAGACGGTCCCCTCCCTCTTGACCAGGATCCGGTCTATTATGTGGAGCAGGCTTCCTATCTCCGCGTCTGGACCCGGTAGTTCCACCACAGTCCCCGTGGCGATCCCCTTGACCTCGCCCACGGCTATCTTGGGGGCGGTGTCGGGCGTGTCGTCTCCGAGTCCCTCCGCGATCACCAGGTCCAGCTTTCCAGTGATCGTCATCATCTCGATGAGCCTGTCAAGGCCCTGGGGTTTTGGCATGAAGATGGCGGAGTTGGACCTGCTCGTGGCGGCCGTCACCATCGAGCCGGCCTTGATGTGTCGGAGGGTGTCCTTTCCCTCCGGGTCCAGGTCGAGCGCTTCGGACTTGGACATCTTGATCGTCCCGACCCTGTGCCCCTTCTGGATGAGATCCAGGAGCAACCTCTCCACCAATCGCGTCTTGCCTGAATCCGAGATACCATATACGTAGATAACTGGGGTCTTGCCCATGTGGTCTGATCCTCCCTTGAACCGATCATCTTCGGGGCCCTCTGATGGCCCTACCGTAGATGCGCCTTATGTCCCTTGCCTCTGCCGAGCCCCTCTGCATCAACCTGTCCCAGGTCTTGATGCGGTGGATGACGGCCTCGACGCCCGCCACCTCTACCATCTCCCCAACGGTGAACTCCTCGTCGGGAGCAGCTATCTGGCTACCCGCCTTGGTGCGCGGGCCCACGTTGATGGAGAACTTGACCACCACCTTGTCGAACTTGACAGTCCAGAGTGTCCCGATCTTGGCCACCAGGGCCGAATCCACCCGCTTATCGGTGCCCAACTCTATCCCACGGATCTGGACAGGCACGCCGTCCACGAGCAGCTCGTCGCCAACCATCAGCACCTCGTCGGACTCGATGTCCAAGGAGGTCTTGCGCGATCGATCCCCATCGGAGATCACGACCTTGACACTGGACATCTTCACCTCGTCACGGACCTGGAACGACTTCGTGCCACACTCCTTGCATTGGAGGTGCAACTCCAGTCTCTTTCCAGAGACCTTTCCGTGGACCACCTCGTGTAGGGTGATGTCCTCGCAGGGTTCGCATTCCAGGTATAGTGCACCGGGCACGGGCATGGTAGGCCGGGCGTAGCGTTGCTCCATATATTAATCCTGTGCCGCTCCGACCCCCGCTAACGACAGTACTAGCTCTCATATACTAATCGTGCCAATCGCATCGTGATGGGGACCGTTCTCGTCGCCTACGATGACACCGAGATATCGCGCAAGGCCATCCAGCGGGCATTGGCCCTACTGGCAGACGCCGATTCCCTCATCCTGCTCTACGTGGTGACCGACGGCTCGGCCTCTGGGACCTTGGGCGACATGGTTTGCCCAGAGGATGCCATGTCCGCCGAGGATGCGCACCTCATGATAAACGCCACCGCCGTGGAGGTGGTGGAGCACTACGGGGTTCAGGCGGTCGGTCTTGTACGCCGTGGCTCTCCAGGCCCCATCATCGTCCAGGTGGGGCGGGAGGTCGAGGCCTCGGTCATAGTTGTCGGGGTGGGCAAGGTCGAGAAGGTTTCCTGCTTCGCCCTCGGCTCCGTGGCAGACCACGTCGCACGGCACAGCGACGTGCCCGTGCTCATCGTACGATGAAGGTCCCCCCGGGCAACGGCATTATATACATCCGGCCACATACTAGCGCAAGGTGATTACATGCTGTTCGCGACCCACCTAACAGCACAGCCGGGAATGTTCGTCGAGGCCATCCGCGCTCTGAAGAACCCTTCAGTGCCCTCTGGGGTTACCATCCGCGAGTACCTGGGGGTCTTTTCCTCCAATGACGCCATCATAATATTCGAGGCCCCTGACGAGGCCACAGCGGTGGAATTCGTCGGACACTACGCCGAGTGGTTCAAGACCGAGACGGCCGTCGCCTTCCCCGTCGAAGGTTACAAGTGGACCCGTTGAGACCGAGGTCCGGTCTCTTCGTTTCAGGTGGTCCCCGTGGGGATCAATCTCCGTGATATACTGGTCGTCCATCCCGAGGAGGACATCGGTGCCTGGGAGGGAAGGGTGCTTGCCCTGGACGCCTACAACACGATCTACCAGTACCTGAGCTCGATCCGGCAGCCTGACGGCACGCCCCTCATGGACTCCCAGGGTCGGGTCACGTCCCACCTGTCCGGGGTGCTGTACCGCACCTCCAGCATCATGGCCAAGGGGGTCCGGATGGTCTTTGTCTTCGATGGTCCACCCCATCCTCTCAAGAAGGAGACCCTGGAGACCCGCAGGGAGGTGCGGGAGCAGGCGAGGAAGGACTGGATGGCCGCCCTGGAGGAGGGTGACATCGAGGGGGCCCGGATGAAGGCCCAGCAGACCAGCGTGCTGGACAAGACGATGGTGGCTGAGGTCAAGGACCTGCTTGACGCCATGGGCGTTCCCTGGGTGGACGCACTCGGGGACGGCGAGGCCCAGGCGTCGTACATGAACGCCAAGGGGGATGTCTGGGCCGTGGCCTCCCAGGACTACGACAGCCTGCTCTTCGGTTCGGAACTGCTGGTCCGCAATGCCACCCTCTCGGGCCGACGGAAGCTGCCCGGCAGGGGCCGTCGAGAGTACGTCCAGGTGGTGCCCGAACGGGTCGACCTTCGGGAGAACCTCAAGGCGATGGGACTGACGCGGGAGCAACTGGTGGACGCTGCCATACTCGTGGGAACGGACTTCAATCGGGGAATCAAGGGCATAGGCCCCAAGAGCGCCATAAAGCTGTTGAAGGCCCACAGGGACCTGGAGGGCGTCCTGCGGTTCAAGGATGTGGAGGTGGAGCACGCCGACGAGATCCGGTCCATCTTCCTGGAACCCGTGGTGACGGACGATTACGACACCGATTTCAGGAGGGCCGACGAGTCCGCCGCCCTTCGCATGCTTGTCGACGACCACCAGTTCTCCGAGTCCCGCGTCCTGTCGGCCCTCAAGAAGCTGGAGGTCAAGGCGGCGGAGCCGACCCAGCAACGGTCCCTGGACGCCTTCCTCTGATTTATATGGAATCGGTATCCTTATCTTCGATAGGGGTCAATGATAGAACGGTTCGGGGTTACTTACATGGGAACACATGATGCGGCCGAGAGTGATGCATCCCGCCCAGAGCATCCTAGTCTGGACCGGATGCCCTACTACACCTTCAGGCCCAGGGATATGCACCATTGCCCGCCGAGAAGGAGGCGGTGAGGAGTAGGACGAGGTACGTCGGTGCGGGCCTCCTTGCGGTCGGCGCGACCATCGCAATAATTCATGGGATATACTTCACCCTCGACGACCATCCGGTCGCTTTGCCGATGATGAACCAGGTGAACATAGGCATCGCCATCTTCGCTTACATCGGGGCTGTCATGGCATTCAGGGGAAGACATTTCCACATGGCGACCGCTGGCCCGTTGGCCCTTGTACTGGTGGCGGTTTCGGACCTCACCATGCAATACCTTTGCTTATGTGAACATCAACCCATAGCCGTTTTCGTTCTCATTCCGCTGATAGCGGTATCCTGGCCCCTGCTCTACCGCTCGAAGTCCGAATTCCTCGACTGATGGTCTGACCATCCTCCCGATTGGAAAACATTATTGGCGGTCGACGCGTTGGCCAGTTCGTGAACATAGTAGAGGCATGGGTCCGGGTCGTACGCCCTCCCATTATCCTTATCAGCGTGGTGGGAGCCAGCGCGGGCGCCCTCAACGTCACCATCGGTCAAGGGGACGACCTGCCCCAGGCCACGTACATGATGACATGCCTGTTCGCGGCACTACTAGCGGCAGGGCTCATGGTCCACAACGATTACTACGACCTGCCTTCGGACAGGGTGACCCGTCCCCACAAGCCCCTGCCCATGGGCATTATCCGTCCCGAGACGGCAAAATGGGTTGGCTTCGGCCTGATGGCCGCGGCAGTCCTGGTCGCCTTCTTCGGGCGTTGGTGGGACTTCGGCGAGGTGGATGTGCCCACGGCACTCATGGTCGCCTTCGTCTTCCTGGTGGGCCTCTACTACAACGCCAGGGGGAAGTACACGGGCATATGGGGACACGTGATGGTGGCCATCGGGGTCGGACTCATCCCCTACGTCGGCGCCATGCCCTTCGGTGACTACGTGTCCATGGCCCCCCTCGCCCTGGGCATCGGCGTCATGGAGGTGGGCAGGGAGATAATGGTGTGCGCCGGCGACATCGAAGGCGACCGGGCCGCCGGGTTCTGCACACTGCCAGTGAAGGTCGGCCAGCGGAAGAGCCTCCTGGTCGCCCTCGCTTTCTACATCGCTTCGGTGCCCTTCTTCTACCTCTACCTTCCCCGGATCGCGGCCCATATCCCGGGGCTCTCCGGGGAGGTGTTCGGACCTGTCTACTACGTGGGCACGACGGTCTTCCTCGTGACGCTGTTCGTGCTCTGGGTCCTGGTATGGCGGACGCCCGTGTGGGACAGCTTCGAGGCGTACATCCGGACGGGCTCCCGGCTGGCGATCTTCCTCTACCAGCTGCTGCTCCTCTCCGAGGCCTTCATCTAGGCAGTGCGAAGGGCTTATGAGCCAGATGCGCCATGCCACCACCGGTGAGGTCATGGGACGTGGGATGACCTACGCGGACGCAGGTGTCGACCAGGACGTCATGAACGCGGCGGCCAAGAGCCTCCTGGGCTCCCTGAGGTTCCGCCGCGAGGGCCTGGGAGCACCGTACCGGCACGAGGGGGGATTCTCGGGGCTGATCGAGTTCGGAGACGTGCTGCTGGGGCTTGCCACCGACGGCGTCGGCACCAAGTCCCACATCTCCCAGGAGACCGGCAGGTGGGACACGATAGGCATCGACTGCGTTGCCATGAACGTGAACGACCTCATCTGCGTGGGCGCCGAACCCCTGGCCTTCGTCGACTACATAGCCACGCCGAGGCCCGACCCCGAGGTCTGGGCTGCCATAGGCATCGGCCTCGACGAGGGTTGTCGCCAGTCCAACATGACCCTGGTGGGCGGCGAGACCTCCGTCATGCCCGAGACGGTCAAACAGATAGACATCACCGGGACGGCCCTTGGCTACGTCCCCAAGGACCGTGTGATCACCGGGATGGACATTGCCCCTGGCGACGCCATGATCGGCCTCGCCTCATCGGGTATCCACAGCAACGGTTACACCCTGGTGAGGAGGACGATCGCCGCCGCGGGCCTCTCCTGGGACGAGCCCTTCGGAGACCGGACCCTGGGCGAGGAGGCGCTGGAGCCCACCACCATCTACGTCCGTGCCGTCATGGACCTCATCAAGGAGGTGGAGGTCAAGGCCATGGCCAACATCACCGGCGGGGGCCTGCGGAACCTCATACGGTGGAACGATGGCCTCCGCTACGTCATCGACGACCCCCTGCCCGTGCCACCGATATTCGACGCCCTCCAGGAGTGGGGCTCGGTGGAGGATGTGGAGATGTGGCAGACCTTCAATATGGGCATCGGCTTCGTCCTCGCGGTATCCCCGGGAGAGGTCGATGACGCCCTGTCCATCCGCGCCCATCACCACGAATGCAAGGTGGTGGGTCGCATCGAGGAGGGCAAGGGAGCGGTCCACGAGGGCCTGGGCATCGAGTACACCGAGTATTGACCCGTGGTGCAAAGGTAATAATGCGACCGGGCCGATATCAGTGTCCGGCGGGTAATCGTGTACCGTGATCCGAATGAAATGGTCGAGGCTATGCACTACGAGAGCCTGTCCGATGGCCAGGTCATCTGCCACCTCTGCGCCCACGGCTGCAGGGTCCGTGACGGCGGGCGGGGCATCTGCGGGGTGCGCGAGAACCATGGTGGCACCCTGTGCTCCCTCATCGCTGGCCGGCTGTCCTCGCTGACCGCCGACCCCCTCGCGCAGCCGCCCCTGTCCCACTTCCCTCCCTCCCCCCTGGCGCTGCGCTTCGGC
>JAUVRF010000180.1 GCA_030597775.1 Methanobacteriota archaeon
GTCATCACGCCGTTGTAGTAGTACGAGGTGGTGTAGAACTGGGTGGCGGCCGTCCCTTGACCGTTGTTGGAGAAGACGCAGTCGGTGATGTTCGGGTCGGCGTTCTCCAAGAAGAGGCCGGTGGCGTCCACGTACCAAGCGTAGATGTACTGGTATCCGAAGTAGTAGCTGTACTGGTAGACGTTGTAGGTGTTCATGTACTCGGCGTTGGAGAACTCGCAGCCGACGATCTCGGGGCTCGCCCCGCTCACGAACACGTTGATGCGCTGGCTGTGGTGGAACTTGGAGTCGGTGAGCCTGGAGGAGGAGTTGTATATCTGCACGCCGCCCGCGATGTCGTCCCAAGCGTTCCACTTGAACTGGTTGGCGGCGACATCCCGGACGTCGGAGTCGACGATGACCAGCTGGCCCTGGGCCTCGAACCAGTAGTGGGCGTCCGCGTCAGATGCCTTGAGGTTCACGTTGGCGAGTTCCAGGGAGGAGCCGGCCTCCACGAATATGGTGAGGAGGCCATCGATGGACGAGTCCATGGTGAGGGTCATGTTGTCCAACTTCAGCGCACCGCTGTTGTTGACCGTTATGTTGGCCGCCAGGGTCAGGTCGCTGCCCCAGAAGGTGTTGTCCTCGATTATCCAGTCACCGCTCGATGGCGGATCGGTCTGGGCAACGACGGTGGCTGCAAGCACCACCAGGGTTGCCACAAGGGCTATCAATGTCACGATGGTAAGGTTCCTCATTGGGGCACCCCCTTGCGGTTCTCCAGCACGTACAGAAGTATCAGGCCGATCGCGAGACCGATGACGAGGAAGAGCACCAGCATCATCCAGCTGCTGTCACCCAGGCCCATGATGCCCGTGTCGGACACCTCCAGCGTGGTCCTGTCGATGGTGACCTCCTCCTCGTGGGTGTTGCCGGCCACGTCCGTGGCCTGGATCACGAAGACGTTCTCTCCCATCTGGAGGGGAACGTACGCCACGAAGTAGCCCTTGGCGTTGGGCTGGATCGGGATCTCGTTTATCGTCATCGTCATGACATCGTCCACATCCACCACGAGACCGGTTATGTTGGTGAAGTCGCTGGTTATCGATGGTGAGGTCTCGTACACGGTGAACTCCGGCGCGTGGGTGTCGCGGTACACCCTCACCTTCTCGATGGCCGTGTTGCCCACCTCGTCGTAGGCGACGATCACAAGCAGGTTGGGATCGCCTCCGGGGGGTGTCTCGGCCAGGGGGGCGTCGTAGACGAAGAAGCCGCCCGAGACCTCCACCTCCTCGTCGTTCACGGTCACCATGGAGCCCACGTCCACACGTCCTGACACCCGCACGGTCTCCTCGGTGGAGTACATCCCGTCGATCGGACCGTCCAGTACGAGCACTGGCGACGATGTGTCGAGGAGGAGGATGTACCTCCGGGAGATGGAGTTGCCCGCCCTGTCGGTGACCTCGACGAGGATCAGGTTCTCGCCCTCGCTCAGCTTGAAGCTCTTGGAGAAGGAACCGAACCTGATGGTCAATGGCACCTGGTTGACCCTGACCTCCGCGACGTCGGCCTCGACGTTGCCCGAGACGAGCACGGTCGAGTGGTTGACGGCCTCGTCCCGGACGGGGTAGATCATCTCAACATTTGGCGGGGTGACATCGTAGATGACCTCGAACCTGACCACCTTGTGGTTCTTGGCCAGGTCGACGGCCTCGATGGTGATCTTGTTCACGCCCTCCTGGAGGGTCATGGGCATGGTGAACAGGCCGTTCTCCACCTGCACGATGAGGTTGTTGATCGTGACGAGCACGCCCATCTCGGTGAGGCCCGAGATCTCCAGGACCCGGTCGTTGGTCACCAGGTCCTCTGGTGGATGCTCCACAAGGAGGATGGGCGGGGTGATGTCCTGGAAGATGCTGAGCAGGGATATGTTGCGGTTGCCGACGTGATCGACGGCCATCACCTCGTAGGTGTTGAGGCCCTCCTGCTGGTCGGAGATCTGTGTGAAGAACGAACCGCCCTGGGTCCTCAGCTCCTCACCGTTCAGGAACACGGCGGCACCGATCTCCGCCTGGCCGATTATCGTGAAAGTGGTCTGGTTCGTGTAGATGAACTGTTCCTTGGGAGAGGTGATTATGAGCCATGGCTTGGTCAGGTCGATGGTGACGTTCCTGATGACGTAGAGGGATATGGCCCCTGCCACGTCGACGCCGCGCACCTGCATGTCGTAGACACCCTCGGGCAGGTCCAAGGAGAGGTTCCACGTAAGGCTCCCGTTGGCACGGTACCAGGTGTCCCCGTCATCCGCCGAGACATCCACGCCGTCCAGGCCAGAGCCCACATCCACCGCGATCCCGAACAGGCGCAGCGTGGTGGTGTTCTGGGCATGGTCCTTGAAGGGGCCGTAGATCTCCACGTTGGGGGTCAGCGTGTCCTCCAGGATGCACACGAAGAAGGTGTTCTTGTCGTAGGTGACGGTGTACATCTTGGACTCGATCGCATTGGCGTACGCCGATATCTTGAGGGGGCTGTTGACTATCGAGGTCGGGCTGTTGGAGGTGCCCTTCAGCTTCGTCTGGAGCATGGTCAGGGGTGGCATCACGCCTGTGGCGTTGGCCCGGTTGGCCTTGAGCAGGCCGTCGGATTCGTTGAATATCTGGACGATGGCGTTGGGCACGGGGGAGCCGTTCTGCCACGTCACGAGCACCGTCAGCCTGTAGTAGATGTTGACCTCCGCCGAGTTCCAGCCCAGCTCGATGTCGGCCCGGGAGATGGTGACATTGTAGCACGAGACGATGGCCGCGTTCGCGTACACCTTCTTCGAGCAGTTGTTGATGTAGATGTCGTAGAACTTGGAATTGGGGGTGTCGCTGACGTAGATGGCCCGCTGACAGAAGGTGATGTTGATGTTCCGGATATCGATGCTGCCGCTTCCCTGAATTATGTAGATCCCGACCTCGTTCCGGATGTTCCGGTACTCCGCGGTGCCGTTGAAGATGTTGTTGATGACCGTGACCGTGACCCGGCCGTTGATGTACAGCCCGTAGTAGTAGTAGTCGTACATCTCGTTGTCCCGCATGATGACTTTGCCGGCGAATATCGCCACACCGCCTCCGCCGTTGGACCACCAGATGTTGTTCTTGATGGAGGAGGAACCACCGGACTGGTACACGCCGTAGGCCTGACTGGTGTAGTAGTAGTAGCCCTGGTAGTTGTAGCTGAAGTTGCAGCCAGTGACCTCGAGGGCCAGGGGGTCTTGGGCCTTGATGCAGCCCCTGTAGTCCTGGCTCCAGAAGTAGAAGTACACGTACCTGCCCACGGAGGGCACGTACATGTACACGGAAGAGGAGGTGTGCATCCTGCCTATATCGGTGAAGAGGCAATCGGTGATCTTGGGAGAGCCGCGCACGGAGTAGATGCCCATGCCGTTGAGCCGCAGGTAGGTGGAGCTGTACGAGCCCGCGTCGGTGAAGGCGGTGCTGTAATCGCCCAGCTCCGTGAAGAGGCACCCCTCTATCCTCGGCGCTCCATCTATGACCACGATGCCGAAGGCCTCCCGGTAGACGTAGTTCGAGGTCTTGTAGTAGGTGAAGTACGCCGACCTCATGAAGGTGCTGTTCTTGATGGTCGGATTGGCGCTGGTGATCACCATTGCCACCCGGTCGTTGTCCTTGAAGGTGCAGTCGGTGATGGTCACGCTGTTCGATTGGATCTGCATCCCACCCTGCAGCGCGCTGGAGGTGGTGGAGGGGTTGTGCCACAGGTCCGACACCTCTACGCCGTCCATGGTGACCGTGGCCCCGCTGTCGACGATGAACTTGTAGGTGCTGGTCGCACCGCTGTGGCTGATGGAACCGCCATTGTAGACCAGCTGGGCGTTGTTCCTCACACGGAACACCTTGCCTCCGAGGCTGGCATGGGCCATGGTGAGGTCAACGTTGGTGAGGGTCAGTTTGCCACCGCTGTAGACGTTGAGGTTGCCCTGGAGCGTTATCCGCGGGTTGGAGATGGTGGTGACATCGTAGATGTTCCAGTCCCCGGCACCTGTGGGTGGATTGGTCTGTGCGTCCACGTCCCCGGGTGCGATGACCATCGCAAGCACTATTATGAACAGCAGTCCTAGACCGATGGAGATGCCTATCCTGCTTGATGACTGGCCAGTCATATGACTACCCGTTGTCATGAAGCGGCTGACTCTATTTACAATTTATGGTTTGGGGTTTTACCCCGTCAACGGGTAGCCAGTCATGGTCGGGTGGGCTCGTTAATGAGGGGCAGAACACCCTCTCCACCGGGCCTCCATACGGCGTACGCCATCCTGGGGGTGTTGAAATCCGCGGTGATGGTGCCATCCGGAGCGACGAGGATCACCCCTCCCCGTCCCTCGTGGCGCTCCAGCAGCTCCCCGAGGGCCGCTCCCGCCGCCACCGACGGTGCCATCCCCCGCTCGATGAACTCGAGGACCCTTCGACTAAGGCAGCTCAGGATTATTGGCTCCCCCCACCCGGTGGCGGACACCGCCCCGGTAAGGTTGTCGGCGTACGCGCCCGCGCCCACCAGGGGAGAGTCGCCGACCCGACCCATGCGCTTCTTGGGAGTGCCTCCCGTCGAGGTGGCGGCTGCCATGTCACCGTTCCTGTCCAGGGCCGCGGCGCCCACGGTGTCCCCCGGGGTGTCCCAGGAGTGAGGCGACCTGGGGGGTTCGAAGATGACCCGCGCTCGGAACTTGGGGTCCTGCCGCAGGGCCTTCCATCGCTCAAGCTCCCGGCCGACCAGGAGCTCCTCCTCGGGTGTGGCCTCGATGCCCATCTCGGTGGCGAAGATGTTGGCCCCCTCGCCGACCAGCA
>JAUVRF010000046.1 GCA_030597775.1 Methanobacteriota archaeon
CCGTGGACATCGGGGAGCGTGTCATCGCGACGTCAGTGATGCTCGTCGAAGGCACCATCACCTCCCCGGGATTCCACGGCAGGGAGGTCCGCAGCATTCGCAGGCATTATGCCTGGCTACGCAAACGGCTCGGGAGGAAGAAACTCCTCCGGGTCATCAAGCGTATCGGCCACACCGAGCACCGGAAGGTCAATGCCAGGCTACATGTCATCGCGGCCACCCTCGTCGAACAGGCGAGGGAGATGGGCGCGGTGATCGCCATTGGCGACCTTTCCGGGATACGGAAGGGCTCGAGGGGGAGACGTGTGAACCGCATCGTTAACGCGATGCCCTTCAACCGTCTCTCCACCTTCATCGAGTACAAGGCCGCCTGGGCGGGAGTGCCCGTCATCAAGGTCGATGAGGCATACTCGTCTCGCGAATGTCGTATCTGTCATCAGGACGGGAGGCGACCGAGCCAGGGTCGCTTCGTATGTACGTCCTGCGGGGAGTACAACGCGGATCTAACCGGTGCAGTGAACATTGGCCGTAGGGCCTTGGCCTATATGGCCATCGCCGGGGCGCCTGGTATTGCGCCCTTGAGGGGGACCTCGAGCCCCCAAGTTCAGTGCGACGGTACGTCGTGCTAAACAAATACCAGATCACCAATATCGCAGGAGGACTATGGCGACGGCGGTGATCACGGCTGCCCCCACCAGGATCAGGATGAAGGTCAGGGGGGTCAACCCTCCCAGCAACACCTCTCCCCCGTCGTCCGTGGGAGGTACGTAGGGCCCCTTGGCGTTGAACTTGAGCGTGGCGTTGTTGTTGTCCGTCCTCGACTCCTCCGGGTAGGCGTTGATGATGTCCACGAACACGAAGTGTGGGCCTTGGTCCACCATGATGTCGAAGCCGGTGTATGCGAAGCCGTAGGAGGCGACGCCTATGTCGGGGCTGCCCTCGAGGTTCTCCGCCTCCCTTCCGTCCACGTAGAGCCTCACCGTGCACGAGGCGTTCAGGCCCCCCAGGTTCTCCACCCTCACGGACACGGTGAAGGTGGTGTTGGCGTACGGGGTGGGGTTGGACAGGGAGATGTTATCTATGGTAAGGTCCGGAAGGTTCGACACGATCACCGGCTCCACCATCCTGTTGTTCGACAGATTGGCGTCGGAGGGCTGCACGTCCACCACCTCCACGGTAAGGTCGATGACCCCCTCCTCGGTGGGCACCCAGGTGAAGGAGACGGTGATCCGGTCGTACACCGTCACGGGACGGTCCTCGATGGGCTCTCCCGTTCCGGGTTCGCCCTCCCAGGCCTTGAAGGTGCCGTTGCCCGCCGTGAAGCCCAGGTTGCGCAGGTCCACCGCGACGGTGACGTTGATGCCCACGGCCACCTTCTCCGACTCGATGCGAATGGCGATGACGGCGAGGTCTGGCTCCAGGCTCTTGAGGACCCGGAGCTGGGTGGTGTTGGAGGCCGTGAGGTCGTTGTCGTCGGTGGTCGATGCGGAGTAGATGTACGTCCCCTCGCCGTTCGGTGCGACGGTCGAGAGCCGGAACACACCACGGGAGTCGGACTCCTTGAAGACCAGCAGCCCGTTCGGTCCCTCGATACGGACCTGCAGCCCCTCGGCCCGGACGCCGTTGCCGTACACCAGCTCGCCCCTGACCTCGATATTCTCGTTCGGCAGCACGGTGGCAGGGTCCACGACAAGGGACATGTCCAGGTACAACGGGGGCAGGTCGGTCACATAGAACTGCACGGACTCGATCGTGGACACATCGATGCCGTCGTCCGCCTGGACCTCGAGCAGGTGGGCACCCGGGTCCATCCCCTCGGTGGAGATGTTGGCGCTCCACCGCGACGAGCCCTCGGCGAGCATCCACTCGCCCCCGTCTATGCGCAGGCGGACCAGCTCCACGTTGTCATCCGCGTCGAAGGCAATGCCCGCCGCCTTGAGGACAACGTCCACGGTGTCCCCCTCCCGGGGCGACTCGATGAACACCTCGGGAGGGGTGTTGGGCTCACCGTTCTCCACCTTGACCCGGCCGGACGTCACGGGTCCGTCGGCGAAGGCGTCGGAGGCGTAGGCCTCCAGGGTGTACCACCCGTCGGGCACGGCGGTCGTGTCCCACGCGTAGGTGGGCTCCTCGGTCACGGGGAGGTCGATCCACGGCCCGCTTCCTATGCTGAGCCGGACCTGTTCCACCGGGGTGTCGGGATCTGTCACACGGAGGCGGACCAGCACGGTGCTGTTGACGTGGGTCCCGTTGGCCGGTGATATGAAGTCGGTGGTCGGCGGCACGTTCTCG
Source organism: Methanobacteriota archaeon (assembly GCA_030597775.1). Lineage (GTDB taxonomy): Archaea > Thermoplasmatota > DTKX01 > DTKX01. Next base: position 2,293 of record JAUVRF010000046.1, read on the forward strand.
ACCCCGACGAACAGGGGCACCTCAGCCTCGTCGGGGCCGACTCCCCCGTTGGAGGGATGCTCCACCATGAACCTGAGCTGGTAGGGGTCCTCCGAGTAGACCGCCTTCCAGGGGAAGCTGGCTATCGCCGAACCCTGGGCGGGGATGTCGATCCGGACCCTGTCACGGAGGACCTGGCCGTCCACGGGATGTGTGAGCTCGATGGTCACGTTGGCAAGGTAGGCGGTGTCCCGGCCTCCGTTCAGCACGGTGCAGTTCAGGAGGGCGTCGTCGTCGTTGAGCAGGGGGTCGGGCGACCAGTGGATACCCGCCTTGGGCAGGGCCAGCTCCACCTCCGGGAGCACGGTCCAAGTGAGGTCGACGGACCCCCCCTCCCCCGTATACCACCGGGACCTCCACCCCAGCTCGATGTCGTAGGTCCCAGGGTCAAGACCGGGATTGGAGGCCACCAGGGCGATCAGCTTCGTGACGCCGGGGGCGAGCTCGGTCGAGTTGCCGGGATTGAACACCATCTGTATCGAGGAGTTCGAGGCATTTGCCCAGAGGAGGACCGAGTCCCTGTCGTTCCCGCCGTTGGTGACGTTGATGGCCCACGAGGTAAGGCCGTCCCTCTCCGTCGTCCTGTGGGGCTCGGGGACGGTGACGGCCATGCCCAGGGTCCGGTTCCAGGGCAGCTTGAGGTCCACCTGCTGGGTCGTGGCGGCGGTCAGGGTGATGTTGGCGTCGGTCAGGGCGCCCACGAGGGCGTAGGTCGCACGGAACTGGGCCCTCCATCCCGGGTCCCACTTGATGGCGGGCACCGTGAAGCTGTAGGCCCCCGTCTCCGGCGACACCGTAAGGTCCCAGTGCACCAGGACCTCCAGGTCGCTGTAGATCTCCAGGCTCACCGTGGCGCCCCTCACCCAAGACGCGCCATCGCCCGTGAGGACGGAACCCTGGAGGGTCAGCGGAGAGGTCGCCCTGTCCCCCACCGCCATCGACATGACGGACGGTACGAGGAGCAGTACGATGACTAACCAGGCCCCTAACCTTGTCATGGCCAGGTACCTTCCGTCCTCAGGATGGCCTGGCTTGCTCTTAACCCTTGCGGGCCAGTTGGGAACGTGGTCAGCTCACCTTTGCGATACTGGTACCCAAACCTTTATGCCGATGTCGGTCTTTGTGAAAATACCGACGTGGTGATGACATGTCCGGAGCAGATAAGGAGATAGCGGCCGGAGAGAGGAAGCTTGCCGATATGGATTTCAAGGCTGCCCTCTCCAAGTTCAAGAGAGCGATCAAGCTGGACCCCAAGGCGCCCGAGGCCCACTTCGGCAAGGCGGAGGCTGCCCTGGGCGTGCCCAAGATCCCCGTCGAGGAGGTCCTCAACGACTACCAGGAGGCCATCGCCCTGGACCCCGCGAACCCCTTCTACCTGGCCCGGCTCGGTTCCTTCAGCCTGGAGGTGGGTCAGTGGGAGATGGCCGAGGAGGCCTACAACCGGGCGGCCGAGGCTGACCCCGACAACGCGTACCTCTACTACTCCGAGTTCGGCCTAGAGTACTACTACAGTTGGCTCGCCAAGCATGGTGAGGGCGCCGCCCAGGACGATATCGAACCGGTCCAACGCAAGTGCCTGGTCTATCTGGTCAGGTCCCTCGACCTTGACGAGGCCGCCGCCAAGCGGTTGCTCAACTGAATCAGTCCATGCTCCTTGGCCCCGTCGGGTCCCCGGGACCCGGTGGCACACCCGGGCCCCTGACATCGCCCTTTCCATCAGCGCAGGCATTGCATATGATCTGGCCCGGGCGTCTGGGATGGGAGCATCGATGGCATACCGGCCTGCCACACAGGTGGCAGCTGGTGGTCGTCGGCTTGCCGCAGTTGGAGCAGTTACGCATCATTTGCACGGGTACGCTCTCCTCAAAGCTAATAGGGAAAGAAGGCAATTAAACCATTGGATAGGTGATAAATGAATGACTGTCCAGGACATCAAGCGGGGCCACTGGAAGGTCGTCGATGGAGAGGGACTCAAGAACCTGATGGCGGAGCAGTTCGAGACTGACGTCGAGGTCACCGACGAAGGATGGCACTACGTCGAGTACGGCGCCCTCAAGCCATTGAAGGCGAAGATGCTCTCGAAGTCGGAGCTGGAGATAATCACGGTGTCCGATCCTGGGGTCACCACCGAGGGGGCCGCAGAATCCATACGCCGCTACAACACGTTCCTTGTGGCGGCGACCGGTTTCAGCTCCAAGGAGCGCAAGAAGCGCCTCAACAAGAAGGCCAAGGAAGGCAAGCTCTAGCCATCGGTAAGCCGGTGGGCGGGTCGCATCGCATCGACTACTCCGGAGAGGCCAGGCTCTCGTCCACGCAGACCGGGAAGCAGGGCGGGGCGAACTTGTACCCGTAGTGGATGACGCCCGCCTCGCCCTCCTCGCGCACCCGACGGAACACGGGCTTGACCTCCATTCCGATCGCCACGTCCTCGGGGTCGCAGTCCACGACCTGGCCCAGAACGGTCACGCCTCCCTCGAACTCGATGATGGCCATGACGTACGGGACCTGGGCGTCGAAGCCCTTAAGCCCCTGGTGGACCACCGTGTAGGACAGGACCGTCCCCTGGGGTGGCAGGGGCACCTTCTCCATCTTGCCCACGGATCTGCGGCGGCACTTGCGGCACACCGTCCTGGGCGGGAAGTATACAAGACCGCATTGGGAACAACGGGTTGCCAGCATCCTGTAGCGAGTGTCGAACTCCCGCCAGAACCGCACCCCCGCCATCTAGGCCACCTCCAGGATATGAACGGCGACGGTGGCACCCGTTCCGCCCACGTTGTGGGCCAGACCCACACGGGCGTCGGCCACCTGCCGGCCCTCGGCCCTGCCCTTGAGCTGGTCGTAGATCTCAACGATCTGGGCAATACCGGTAGCGCCCGGCGGGTTGCCCCGGGCCTTGAGGCCGCCGGAGGTGTTGACCGGCATGTCGCCGCCCAGGGCGGTGACGCCCTCCTCCGCCAGTCGGCCGCCCTGGCCGGGCTCGGCCAGGCCCAGGTCCTCGAGGGCGATGATCTCGGCGATGGTGAAGCCGTCGTTCACCTCCATGAGGTCCATGTCCGCAAGCTCCTTGCCTGCCTGTGAGAGGGCTCCCTGGACGGCAAGCCTGGTGGCCCGCTGGGAGGTGATGGACCAACGGTCGTGGAGCGCCAGGGTGTCCGACGCCTGGGCCGAACCCCGGATGATCACCGGTTCGTCGGTGATCTCCTTGGCACGCTCCAGGGTGGTCAGCACGACCGCAGCGCCCCCGTCGGATATGGGCGAGCAGTCGAGCACGCCCAGGGGTTCTGCGACGCGGCCCGCGCCCAACACACGCTCGACCGTCAGCTTGTTGCGGCACTGGGCCTTTGGATTGCCCGAGCCGTGGGCGTGGTTCTTGACGGCCACGTGGGCCAGCTGCTCGGGTGTGGTCCCGTGATCGTGCATGTGGCGTCTGGCCATCATGGCGTACAGGGATGCCAGGGTGGCTCCGAAGAACACCTCCCACTCCTGGTCGGCGGCGAATGACATGGTCTCCTCCGCGTCCCGGTCGGAAACATCGGTCATCTTCTCGGCACCCCCCACCATCACCACGTCGTGGGCTCCCGATGCGACGGTCAGGTAGGCCTGTCTCAGGGCGAGGCTCCCGGTGGCACCACCGGCCTCGACCCGGGTCGCGGGGATGCCGCGGTCGGCCAGGCCGGCATGGTCGGCGATGAGGGCGCCGATGTGCTCCTGCTGGATGAACCTGCCCGCGGACATGTTGCCCAGGAAGAGGGCCTCGACGTCCTCGGTCTCCATCCCGGCGTCCATCAGGACCAGCATGCCGCTCTCCAGGCCGATGTCCCGGAGGGATCGGTCCCAGAGCTCGCCGAACTTGGTCATTGCGGCTCCAACGATCGCAACCTCTCTCATTCGCCGCCCCCCATGAGTATCTTGCCACGGTACTTGGCGTACGTGGCGTAGTCGATGAACTTGTTGAACGCGATACGTGTCTCCACCAGGTCGTCGCCCTCCCTGTGGTAGTCGGCGATGGCGTCGGTGACCGTGATGTCGAAGGCGTCGGAGCCCGCACCCGAGCCGTAGGAGACAACCAGGACCCGGTCCCCGGGTCCAGCCTTGTCAAGGATGGCCGCCAGGCCCAGGGGTACGGCGCCGCTGTAGGTGTTGCCGATGCGGGGCGTGAGCAGACCCGTTTCCACCTGCTCCCTGGGGAAGCCCAGGGACTTGGCGGCCTTCAGGGGGAACTTGCCGTTGGGCTGGTGGACGACCACCTGGTCGTAGTCCTCGGCGGAGGTGCCCTGGGCCTCCATCATCTTCTCTCCGCAGGTGACCACGTGCTTGAAGTACGCCGGCACGCCGGTGAACCGGCCGCCGTGGGAGGGGTAGCGCTGTCCCTCGCGGCGCCAGAAGTCCGGGGTGTCCGTGGTGAAGCTGAGGGTGTGGTCGATGCGGGCGATGATGTCGGGGCCCGACGAGATCAGGAAGGCGGCGGCACCCGCCGAGGCGGAGTACTCCAGCGCATCCCCGGGGGCGCCCTGGGAGGTGTCAGAGCCGATGGCGAAGCCACCCTTGATCATCTCCGCCTTCACCAGGCCCATGCAGGTCTGGATGGCGGCGGTCCCCGCCTTGCAGGCGAACTCGAAGTCGGCGGCGGTCAAGTCCGGGGTAGCACCGATGGCCTCGGCCACGATGGTGGCGCTGGGCTTCACAGCATAGGGGTGCGATTCCGAGCCAACGTAGATGGCGCCCACGTCGGCCCGGTCGAAGTGGCAACGACGCAGGGCCATCTCGGCGGCCTCGACGGACATGGTGACCACGTCCTCGTCCACGGTGGGGACGGACTTGCTCTTGACCCCGAGACCCGCGGCCATGCTCGCTCCGTCCTTCCCCCACACTCGCGCGATCTCCTCGGTCGCGATGCGATGACGGGGGATCCATATACCATAGCTAAGAATTCCAACGTCCATATTTAGCCAACTCCAGGGCTGTCAGATCTTGGAAAGTACCTTGACCATCCGGTCCACGTCCATATCCGTGACCACCAGAGGGATGTTCTCTATCTCGGCCAGACGCACGGCCAGATCGTCCACGTTCTTGGGTCTGTAGTAGACGACCATCCCCGGCTTGAGGGGATGCGCCCTTATGGCGACCATCGGGCTTCGGCCGTACTCGACACCCATGAAGATGAGGGCCCGTTCCTGGCTCCAACCGTAGATCTGCAGGTAGTCGAAGGAGGTCAGGGACGTGATGACCTTGAGGGAGTCCAGGAGGGTGTAGCCGTACACCCGGCGGTCCATGACGTGCTCTCCCCACATCACCTCACCATCGACCATGTCCGCGAACTCCCCCGCGGTTATACCAACGGGGAACTCGCGCATGCTGACGATGGCCCGGCCCTCATCCCTGACCTGGTACTTCGAGATGGTGGGTGAACCTCGCCTCTCGTCGATCGCCATGAGGGCGCAGACCACTCGACGGACTGTGGAGATGGTCGGGCTTCGTCTGCGGCCCCCCTCGTAGTCAGAGACCACGCTGTGGGAGATGCCCATCTCACCGGCCAGTTCCTTCTGGGAGACCCCGAAGACCTGTCGCCACTTGCGCAGCGTCTTCCCAGGTTCGCTGGAAAGGACTATCTCCCCGGCTATCTTCTCTCCGAACTCCTCGTTCATGTCCGGCCGATTGCAGGAAGGGTATAAAAAACTTGCCGAAGTCGCATTTCGGCGTTCAGTGTAGCCAGCAAGTGGCCAACGCTGTGATCACGCATCCTGCGCGCCCACCTGTCGTGCCCCCGAAAAGTATATTGTCGCACCATCCCTTCCATTACTTCCCGGGGCTGTTGCCGTGCCAGATACCTTCAAGGTTGCCATCGCACAGATGTCCTACGACTGGACCCGTCCGGGGTCCATCGAGGAGAACCTCCTCAAGGCCCGTGACTTCATCAAGAAGGCGGCCAGGGCCAAGTGCCGTGTCGTCATCTTCGGTGAGTACTTCTTGGGGGACCTGCCAGTGGAGCCCCTTCCCAACGAGCAGATAGCCGAGCTCCAGGCCCAGGCCAAGCGCTCCCGCATCAACATCGTGTGCGGCATCACCCGCAACCGGGTGAACGAGCAACCCAGGGAACAGTACCTGACCTCCGTGGTGATCGGTCGCAGGGGCGAGATCCTGGCCATGGTGAACAAGGCGGTCTACAACCCCACCGAGCGGCCCTGGTTCGACAAGGTGACCACGGTCGAGCCGGTGGACATCGACGGCGTCCTGTGCGGCGTGATGGCGGGCTACGATGCGGCGGTGTCGAACGTCGCCAGGCTACTGGTGGACAAGGGAGCCGAGGTCCTGCTCTACCAGCTCAGCGCCTCCTCGCCGGAGGAACGGGACACTATACAGGCGGCCGTAATTGCAAGGTCCAACTCCAACGGCGTCCCAGTGGCGTCGGTAGGCCAGCTCGGTGAGTTCATGAAGCGCCAGTACCTGGGCGGTTCCATCGCCGTCATGCCCCGAACGGTCAAGTACGGGGTGATGGAGGTGGCCGACGGCGTCGACATACCCCTCCGGTTGGAGGAGGAGGAGGAGTTGGGCATCGTCGAGTTCGATCTCCGTGCCCTCCGGGCAATGCGCAAGAAGTTCTCACACCTGGACCTGGTGCCAGAGGGGCTGTGCTGAGGAGCCAGAGGTCCGCCGTCATAAGTTAGATATACTCCCTGTTCGGTGCCCATGCCACAACCCGGGCCCGTGGGTTAGCTTGGTCCATACTTGTGCGTTCGGGACGCATAGACTCCAGTTCAAATCTGGGCGGGCCCACCATTAACCACC
>JAUVRF010000015.1 GCA_030597775.1 Methanobacteriota archaeon
CGGTGCGCCTTCGAGTACAAGTACGACGGCATGCGCATCCAGGCCCACGTGGGACCCGAGGGCGTCCACCTGTTCTCCAGACGCATGGAGACGATCACCTCCCAGTTCCCCGACGTGGTGCAGGCCATGGAGTCCGCCTTCGCGGACGTCGAGGCCATCATGGAGTTCGAGGCGGTGGTGCACAACCCCGAGACGGGGGAATTGCTCCCCTTCCAGGAGGTGAGCCACCGGAGGGGCCGCGTCCACGGGCTTGCAGAATCCGTTGAGGACTATCCCCTGGTCCTGTTCGCCTTCGACCTGCTGTACCTGGACGGCGAGGAGTTGCTGCTACAGGAGTTCCAGCTCCGCCGGGAGGCCCTGGAATCCCTGCTCGGAAAGGCAGGGGAAGGTCCCATCCGTCCCTCGACGCTGAGATGGGTGGAGGACCCAGAGGGCGGCGATGACTTCTTCCTCGAGGCCATAGCCGCGGGATGCGAGGGTATCATCGCCAAGGCCATCGGCGCGGGTTCCCACTATCGCGCCGGTGCCCGGGGATGGCAGTGGATCAAGTACAAGCGGGACTACCAGGCCGGGATGATCGATACGGTGGACCTTGTCGTGGTTGGCACGTATGCGGGCGCTGGCAAGCGAACCGGCTTCTACGGGGCCCTGCTGATGGCCTCCGTGAACCAGGAGGAGGGCACGTTGGAGAGCGTGTGCAAGCTGGGCACGGGCTTCAAGGACGAGGAGCTGGCAGCCCTTCACGAGCGGCTCTCGCCCACGGTGCTCAAGGAGGCACCGGGCAACCTGCGGTCAGGTCTGCAGCCTGATTTCCACGTCCAGCCCGAACTGGTGCTGGAGGTGCTGGGGGCCGAGGTCACCCTGAGCCCCGTCCACCGCTGCGCCTACGGCCACCTTCGTCCCCAGACGGGGCTTGCCATCCGATTCCCAAGGATGGTGCGTCTCCGGGACGACAAGGGTCCCGAAGAGGCCACCACATCGTCGGAGATCGAGGACATGTACCGTCGACAGCTCAAGCGGGCGGACTAGGTCCTCAACTGGTCCGTGCGGTCGAGCACAGCTGTCTCCGCGCTCAGAACGCTGTCCCTAGGATGGCGAGGGTGACCACGGCGCCTATTATGCTCGTGAGGATGAACACGATGACCCATGTGAGGAGGACGTAGCCGAAGGCTGTGCCGACGGCGGTGTCGTTGGCCACCGACTGGGCGTGACTGTGCACCCATATGCTCCACACGAACGCCACGGCGCCGAGGCCTATGATCACCCCAAGAAGGCCACAGATCGCCCCGAGGGCATCCATCGCGGCATCCGGGTCCTCGTTCTCGAGTGCCTCCAGGTCCATCGAGCTGAGCATGATAGGCGTGGCAATGGCTATCATTATCCCGATGATGAAGGCCGGGAACTTGGCGTAGCCCAGGAACCCGATGGTCTTGTCCTTGTCAGGTCGCCGCCCCTTGCCCTGAGACAGGAAGTGGTATATCAGGTATGCCGACAGGAAGAACATGGCCAGGCCGACGAAGACATTGATCACTGTCTGCGTCACGGTAGCGGCGCCAGCACCTGGAATGGTGGTGGCATCATCCGGAAGGTCCATGCTACCCAGGATGGCGAAGGAGGCTGCAATGGAGATGACGGCGGCCATCAGTATGAATATCACGGCCAGCACGATGCCCTGGGTGGAACTGGTGTGGTCGTACAGGTCCTCGAAGGCCTCCTTGGGACGGAGCAGGGACTTGAACGGGAGGCCAATGTCCAGGTAGGGTTCCTGTTGGGGCCTCTCGTACACGCCAGGATGGTAGGTTACCGGGAACATCCCCGGTGGTGGCGGTCCCCCGTAGTAGGGTGGCTGGCCCGGCGGAGGGTACGGTTGGCTCCCAGGCGGTGGCTGGCCGTAGGCCGGAGGGGGCTGGCCGTAGGCCGAGGGTGGCTGGCCGTATGTCGGTGGTGGTTGGCCGGCCGAGGGTGGCTGGCCATAGGCCGAGGGTGGCGGTTGCTCGTACGCTGTCCTCGGTGGCTCCGGAGGTGGCCGTGTGGAGGGCGGTGGTGAGGAGGGCGGTGATGATGAGGGTGGTGGCTCCTTTCCGAGGGTCGGTTCACGGACCTCTGTCGGGGATCCACCCGATTGCGACAACGCTGCTCCGATATCGGCTCCGCAGTGGACGCACACGCGATACTCCTCGGCCATCCCGCGCCCGCTCCCACGTCCACAGTTTGGACAGACCACCTCACCCGACATGCAGTCTGAATGGGCGGAGGTGTGCAAAAACCCTTTCGGACCATTGGGCCTATCTGAGGGCCCGGAGGAGAAGGTCCCATATCAGGGTGACCTTGATGGGATTGCCCATCTCCTGGGCCGCCTCCCGGAGGTTCGAGAAGCAGGTCGGACAATCGGTGGTGAGGATGGTCGCCCCCGTTGCCACCGCCTCCTGGACCCTGGCCTTCCCCACCTCCGTGGCCAGGTCGGACCTGGTGGCCACCAGGCCACCACCTCCACCGCAGCATGTGGTGTGGACGCCGTGATTGGGCATCTCGACGATGGTCGCGCCTATGTGCCGCAGCAGGACCCTGGGCTCGTCGACCACGTTCATGTACCTGGCGTTGTGGCAGGGGTCATGGTAGGTGACCACCGCGTCCAGGGGCCGCTTGACCTCCATGTCCCCGAGCCGCTCCACCATGGCCTCCATGGCGTGGCGGGCCGGTAGCCCGTTGCCCTCCACCAGCTCTACTGTGCAGGTGGGGCAGAGGGTGAGGATCTCCTCCTGGTCCTCGAGGACCTTGACCAGACGCCCCCGGTTGGCGTCGTAGCGGTCCTTGAAGCCGAAGACCCGGAGGGGGTAGCCGCAGCACACCTCGTCCAGGATGCGGGGCTCCATGCCCGCCAGTTCCAGCACTGCAAGGATCCGCCGGAGGGCGTTGGCCCTGTATCCCCATCGGCAGCCCGCGTAGACGGTCACCTTGCCGGGGCGAGGCTCTGCCATTGGCTGGGCGTAGATGCTGCCCGTCGCCTCCACGTTCCGGGAGACCGCGTCCAGGGGTCCTATGAAGAACCCCTTCTCGACCAGCTCCTGGCGCATGTCGATGAAGTGCTCGGTGTTGGGGACCGCGCACATCACGTCGCAGTTGCCGCACAACGTGCAGGTGAACACGGCCTCGGCCAGCTCCTGGGAGGGTTCGATCTTGCCCTCCATGTATCCCCTGATTATCCGGTTCTTGCCCGTGCTGCTGTGGACCATCCTACCGGTGATGTCGTAGATGGGGCAGTTGCGCCGGCACAGGCCACAGGAGGCGGCGTAGCACGTCATCACCTCGTCCTTCAGGCGCTCGTCCCCGATGCGCCTCTCCTTGTCGCTCCGGCCCTCCTCCCCGCTCACTCCTCATCCCTCCCGGCCGGTCGCGGGTCGTCCTCCCACTTCTTGCCGGTGTTCATGATGTGATAGGGGTCGAGGATCTCCTTGATGCGCCGGTAGTACTCCAGGGCGTCCCCGGCCTCCTCGCGCATCGTGTCGATCTTCACGTAGGTGTCGGACATGTACGTGGTCGAGGTGCCCCCCATCTCAAGGGCCTTGCGGGACGTGTCCACCACGGAGGCCCGGACGGCGTCCACCTGGGCCTGGTCGTGGTAGTCCACGAACACCGCGCAGGAGAGGGACAGCCCGATGGAGTTGGGTTGCTCCAGGTACGCGCCCATGCCAAGGACCTGCAGGCCGTGCTTCTCGAGAAGGACCATGAAGCCCTCCTCGTAGAACCTCTCCAGCTCGCCCATGGGGACCCCCACGTCGGCGGCACCGAACTTCTTCTCCCCCTGGCTCGCGGGCCACTTCTGCTGGAACGCCTCGAAGTCCAGGGTGTGCTTGGAGGTCCACCAGCTGTCCACTATGTCCCGCTCGGCGACGACCTGGCCCTCGAAGGCCTCCTCGCCCTGGCGGAGCACCCAATCGGTCTGGAAGTCCACCACCTCCTTGTCGCCGGCGATGGCGAAGGAGAACAGGGCACCCGCCCAGTCCGGAATCTCCGGCTCGTGGCCGTGCTTGACCTTGTAGGCGTGGGTGTAGAACCCCAGTCGGTGCCGGCAGTTGATGTGGGCCGCCTCCAGGCTGATGCCCGACCTAAGGCAGTGGCCAATGAGGTCGACGGCCCGGGTGAGGGAGGGCATCACGATCATCTCCACCCGGCGGTAGGGGGGCAGGGGCTCGACCTTCAAGGTCGCCTCGGTGACGATGCCCAGGGTGCCCTCGGCGCCCACGAAGAGGTCCTTGACCTTGTAGCCCGATGACGTGAACCGGCTCTTGCGGTGGCCGAACTCCACCGAGTTCCCGTTGCCGTCCACCACATGGACCGACAGCAGCGGCTGGAGGATCTTGCCATGGCGCATACCGAAGGTGGAGTCGTTGTCCGAGGCGATGGACGAGCCTACGGTGGCGCTCCACTTGGACTCGGGCAGGTGGGGCAGCCACAGCCCGTGGGCCTCCAGCCGGTCGTTGATGCTCTGCAGGGTCGCGCCCGCCTGGACCCGGACGGTCTGGTTGGCAACATCCACCTCCAGCACGTCGCCCATGGTGTGGGTAGCCAGCAGTATGCCGCCACGGATGGCCAGGCCACCTCCGAGCATGCCCGTCATGCCCCCCACAGGTGTGATGGGGATCCCGTGCTCCCGGGCGACCTTGACCACCTTGACAACGTCCTCGGTGCCGCTGGGCAGGACGACCACGTCGGGCACCACCTCCTCTCCCGGGCCCATGGGGGAGAAATCGGAGGAGTAGGAGAACCTGTCGAAGTCGGCGTCCAGGACCTTGTCGGGTCCCAGGGCCTCGCGGAGCTGGTCGATGTAGGTCAACGTACCACCCGGGCGCTCTGAATCGGTTCACGGGATATTAAGATTGGTCCTGGGACGGGCTCCCCTCGCCTTGAGAGGAGGACACCTGTGGTGGAACGGCCTGCTGGCCCCCTCCTTGGGACCCCTCTGGTCCGGGCTGGTTGTTGCCATTCCCTCTTCTCCCACCACGCCGACCCCTGCGACGTCCCCTGTCTCCATGACGCTTCCCCTCGTCGGGGCCCTTGATGTTGATGCGCTCGGCCATCCGGATGCGCATCAGGTCCTCGCCCACCACCGTTGGCACGCCGCTCTTCTTGGATATCCAGTCGGCCTGCATCAGGGGGTCCTCCCGCAGGATCCTGAGACCCAGGTGGTTGAGCAAGGCCACATCCGGTTGCACTCCCTCGATCAGGACCGCTGCGTCCTCGGTGCACAGGTGGTGGTCGATGCGGGCGCGCAGGGGCCGTGTGAGGGGGACGATGAGCACACGCACTCCCTTGTTGGCCTCGATCACATCCTCGTGGAGGGAGGTGTCGGGCACGTAGCCCACATCCCCGTTGGTGGTCGCGATGCGGAACCCCACGGTGGTCGGGTCGGAGTGGTCGGCGGGTGTGGCCAGCACCTTGACGTGGCCGATCTCCATCTCATCGCCCGGTTCCAGCATCCTGACCTCGTCCACGGCCGCCTGGTGGTATGCTGAGATGGCGGGCCCGATGGTACCGGTCCCTTCGAGCACGCTTCGCGACGCCGCCAGGTATCCACGTTTGGTATGGGTGCCATTGGTCATGGCCTCCAGCAACACCTCGGCATCGGTGTAGTGGTCGGGATGGCAGTGGCTAACGAGGATACCGTCGGTTCTCATGGGGTCCAGCCTCGCCCTCCTCATCATGACCAAGGAGCCAGGGCCAGGGTCTACGTGTAGGCTCACACCGTCCTCTAGGTATACGCCCCCCGTTGCCCTTTCCTGTGTCACGGTGGCGAAGCGACCGCCCCCCGTGCCCAGGAGGGTCAGCCTTGTCATATGGGGTCGAATGGTGCCGCCCGTAGATAAATTATGCCACGTCCCTCCTCAGCGGTCGAAGAAGGGGCTCTTGCCGACGGCAGCCAGGGGTATGGCCAGGCACAGCCCAGGCCCGATCATGCCCAGCTCGATGGCCACCACCGCGCCACGGTACATGATCCGGTTGTCCACGTTGTGTATCTGGGCTGTCTTGACGGCAGAGCCCACGGCAATGCCCAGGTCCTGGGACCGGAAGACGCAGGCCGGGGAGAAGTCCCCGTCGGGCGCATCGGCCCTGGCCGCCTCGAAGTCGGCGCAGGTCCCGTGGCCACAGGCATTGCAGTCCAGGCCTATCGCCGGGTGGTCGAGGAGGCCGATGAGGAGCACGGCGTGGCTGCGGAGCACGCTCTTGCCGTCCCGGACGAAGTGGGCCTTGTCCTCGGCCTCGCCCTTCTCCATCATGGCCCGACCCAGCGCGTCCAGGTCCTCTCCGGCCACGAGCCTGATCTCCAGGTAGTCCTGGCCCACCCCCTTCGGGGCGGTGCGTGCCGCAAGGGCCATCTTCCTGCCGACATCGACGACGGCCTCCTCGATCTCGGCCTCGCAACCCTTGCCAGTGACCCTGCTAAGTTCTTCGGTCAAATCCTCACCGACTGGGTAGATACATTGCTGGGCCAAAATCCCTTCGCCCGCCTGGCAGAACTTTTAAATACCGAACCTATCATAAGGGCTCGGCTCGAGGTGAGCCAATGGCACAGTGGATGGGCAAATCCCGGAGGAAGGCCACCGGCGGCCTACGTCGGCCTAATCGCAAGAAGAGGCGGAGCGAGATCGGCCGGGAGAAGCTATTCACCTCGGTGGGCAAGCAGAAGGCGTTCCAGATGAGGACCAGGGGTGGCAATTCCAAGATGCGCCTGGTCCATGCCGAGAAGGCCAACGCAGTGGACCCCAAGACCGGCAAGGTCCAGTCCACGACGATCACCACGGTGCTGGAGAACTCCGCCAACCGGAACTACGTCCAGCGCAACTTCTTGAACAAGGGTGCAATCGTCCAGACCGAGCTTGGTGCTGCCCGCGTGACCAGCCGCCCTGGGCAGGACGGCGTAGTCAACGTCGTCCTCCTGGAGAAGTGAGCCCTTCTCAGGGGGACAGGCGACGATGGTGGGCGCCCGCGACGGATACTTCATCCTCTACCCCCAGTACTTCGACAGTCGCATCAGCCGGGAGGAGGGCCGCAGGGTCCCCCGGGAAATGGCCATGAAGGGTCCCACCGCCATACATGTTTTCCATGCCGCCCAGACCGCGGGCTTCGACCCCGAGCTGGACCCCGACTCGCACCACCCGGCGTTCTGGTTCCACAGGGCGGGCCGCGTTCTCATCTCGATCGACAACGTTGACGGCACCAAGGCCGGCCTGATCCGTGTGATCGCCCGCTACATGAAGAAGTAGGTCCCACGCGCTGGTCGTGGCGATATCCTTTGTACCACCGTGAGGAAGAGAAGGGGATGGGGCTGCCATCGCCTGCGGCCCCAACGGTGATGGATCACGGCAGGCGATTGCCGGAAACGTCATCCCACACCATCGGTAGGTATTCCACCTTCTCGTGGATGCTGGTGGTGATCACCAGCCTTGCCAGCCCTGCCCTGACCTCGTCACCGATGGTCACCGAGACCTTGAAGAGGCCATCGTTGCCGGTGGCGACCCGGTCCGAGATGGGTGTCATCACCCCGTCCTGCTCGATCCAGATCTGGACGAGCATCGGGACGGAGATCGGCGTCCAGTCACCGGTGCCCTCTCCGGTGTACGGGGTCATGTTGAACTCGACCTGACCCTGCACGTTGAAGGGAACACCCTTGGTGACGACCCCGGGGAAGAACGGGGTCGGGCAGGTGCTGTTACCAACGACCCTGGACCATGCCAGATGGTCCACCAACCACGTGCGCGGGTCGATATCGTCCGTGAGCTGGTCGTCATCGGTGTCCGCGAGGAGCGGGTCGGAGGTCTGGTCCCCGTTGGCCGGGTTGCCGAATATCTCGTGACCATCCCGCACACCGTCGCCGTCGGTGTCCGGGTCACGGGGGTTGGTAAAGTTCAATGGCTCTCCCGTGATAGGGTCGTACTTCCACTCGGCCCAGTTGGGCAGGAAATCCATGTCATTATCATCGTGATAGTCGTCAATGCCATTGCCGTTCGAGTCGGCCCTCGTGGGGCTGGTCCCGGTGAAGTGCATGTCGCCAGGCATCTTCCAGACCTCCTGGCCGTCCCATAGACCATCATCATCGGTGTCCCTGTCGTTTGGGTCCGATCCGAAGTAGAGCTCGAGACCATCGTGTAGCTTGTCACCGTCGGAGTCCCGGTTGAAGGGGTCGGTGCCCCACTCGGGTTCGAAGACGTCCGCGAGGGTATCGTTGTCAGAGTCCCACTCCGCTACAGGGATCGGCAAGGGGACCGGACCGATCCTGGGATCGCCCCTGGTGTCCGGGACAAGGGGGTTGGGATCGGTAGAGTCGAGGGGGTACTGGTCCCCGTCGGTGTTCGGGTTCAGGGGATTGGTGCCCTCGAGGAACTCCCGGAGGTTCGTCCAGCCGTCGTTGTCGGTGTCGAAGAGGTCATCCTCGGGATTGGTGGGGTCGAGGCCGTACGTGACCTCCCAGCCGTCCCAGCACCCTCCGCCGTCGGAGTCCGGGTTCAGGGGATTGGTACCAGCCCGGAACTCGTCCAGGTTGCCCAGCTTGTCGTCGTCGGGATCCGCCTTCGTGTCGGTGGGGTCCATCGCACCCCAGGCGGAGGCCGTGAACGAGCTTGCGATCATGAGCAGGGACACGAACAGAGCCAACTTCTTCATAATCCTTCACCACCCTGTGACATCCGGTGTTAGATTTGGGGTTCCTCGGTTATATATTTAATACGACGCCCTTCGAATCGTTAAGGGCGATTTAGAAGGATATTCAGCATGTTACTCGCAGGATACTAACATACTGGCCATGAATTGTCATAGTGAGACAATATTCGAATATTGGTACAAGCTTCGAACATTGTGAGAAATTCCTAGCCCTTCATGACGCCCATCGGGACCAGGCGTGCAACCTTCTTGGAGATCCCGCCCCTGTGGGTCACGTCCACGACCTGGTCGATGTCCTTGTATGCATCAGGGGCCTCCTCGGCCAGCACCTTCATGCTCTCGCCCCTCACGTAGATGCCCCGGTTGCCCAGGTCCTTGACTATCCGCTCGGCCCTGAAGGTCTTCACCGACTTGGTGCGGGACATGCGACGGCCCGCCCCGTGGCAGGTGGAGCCCCAGGTATCATCCATGGCCTGCTGGGTCCCGACCAGCAGGTAGGAGGCCGAGCCCATGTCGCCAGGGATGATGACGGGCTGGCCCACCTCGGCGTAGTCTGCGGACAGCTCGGGTCGTCCCGCCGGGAAGGCGCGGGTGGCTCCCTTGCGATGGACCAGCAGGCGACGCCGCTGGCCCTCCACCTGGTGCTCCTCCTTCTTTGCTATGTTGTGCGCTAGGTCGTAGACCAGGTCCATTCCCAGGTCCTCGGGGGACGGGCCAAGCACGTCGGAGAAGCTCTCCCGCACCCAGTGCATGATCATCTGGCGGTTGGTCCAGGCGAAGTTGGCCGCGGCCGCCATGGCGCCAATGTAGCCCTCCCCCTCGGGGGAGTCGACGGGCACGCAGGCCAGCTGCCTGTCCGGCAGCTTGATGCCGTACTGCTTGACCGCGGTCTCCATCACCCGCAGGTGGTCGGAGCACACCTGGTGGCCGAAGCCACGGGAACCGGTGTGTATCATCACGGTGATCTGGCCCTCCCTCTCGATGCCGAATGCCTTGGCGGTCTCTGGTTCGAAGATCCGGTCGACCTTCTGGATCTCAAGGAAGTGGTTGCCAGCCCCGAGGGTCCCCAGCTGGGGCTTGCCCCGCTTTCGGGCCCGGTCGGAAATGTGCTCCGTGAGGGCTCCGGGCATGGAGCCACCGTCCTCGGTGTGGTCCAGGTCCTTCTCCCAGCCGTATCCCTCTCGGACGGCCCATTCCACACCCTCGGTCATTACCTCGTCCAGCTCCCGGTCGGAGAGACGCAGTTTGCCCTTGGAGCCCAGTCCGGAGGGCACGTTGGCGAACATCGTGTCGACAAGGTCCCGGACGTTGCCCTCCACGTCGGAGGCGTCCAGGTCGGTCCGGAGCAGGCGCACCCCGCAGTTGATGTCGTAGCCCACGCCCCCGGGGGAGACCACGCCGTCCTCCATGTCCGTGGCGGCGACCCCCCCGATCGGGAAGCCGTAGCCGAAGTGGATGTCGGGCATGGCCAGGCTGTCTCCCACGATGCCTGGGAGGGTTGCGACGTTGGCGACCTGGTCGAGGACGTTGTCGCGGATGATGGGGCCCATCATCTCCTCGCTCGCATAGATGCGCCCTCGGGTCAGCATGCCCTCTCGCGTGGACTTGGGAATGACCCAGACCACGTCGCTCTCCCTCTCGAGGACCTGCTTCCAATCCATCGCCTGGCCACCTCCCTCCGCTTAGAACTGTCGACCCAGATAAGGCTTGTGCCGGCCATCATATGTCGAACAGCACCTGGGCCCAACCCTCGTCGGGCCGGACCTCCAGGGTGTGATACGTGACGGCCTTGATGTCGTGGAGCAGCTCGTGGCGCCCCGCCTCGAATATCTCGCCCCTGATGCGGGCCACGAGATGCCAGGGCGGTCCCCCCTCGGGGATGTCCACCTCCACCTCCGAGGCCAGGACGCCCTCGGTCTCCCAGAGGACCAGCAGGTCCGTGAGGAAGTCCACCATCATCCCTCCCAGGTCATCGGAGGCCGCCTCCACCTCCCAGCTGCGGACGGCCACGACCGTAGCGGTGTCGCAGATGAGGTCGTACATGCCCCAGGCCGCGTTGGCGTACAGCTTGGCCAGGGATGAGCCCCGGGCACGGATGGCCACATCGGCCGTGACCTCGACCAGGTCGTACCGGCGCCCCTCCTCGGTCATCGTCAATCCCCCTACGAACGCAGCTCGCCAAGCGTGGTGACCCTCTCGGCGAAGGCGTTGTGCTTGTGGATGGATTCTTTGCTCTCTGACCGGACGATCACCGACGTGTCGTCGGGCAGGTCGGGATACTGGTGCACAACAGCATCGAGGATGTCCCGGACGATGTCCTCCACGAACTTGGGATTGGAGTGGGCCTGTATGACCAGGCGGGCCTCGTCCTCCCGCTTGAGCAGTTCCTTGGTGGGTGCCGAGAGCTGTCCCTCCACCAGGTCGATGAGGTCGTTGGCCTCCAGCTCAACGGCCTCGGGGACCTCCAGCATGAGGGTGGCCACGTTCCTCTGGTTGTGGCTCATCATGGGAATCTGGTCCACCATTCCCGCGAGGTCCGGATTCTCCTCGGAGATGATCTCCCGGACGCCCTCCATGGCGCATGGGCATGCGGAGATGCCCACCACCTCCACGCCGATGAGCTTACGGACACGGATGGGGTCCTCACGATGTGCCTGGGCACGGGCGATCAGGCGATATCGCTCCAGGCTGGTCCTGCCGTTCCCGACCTTCCGCTCGAGGAAGTAGTCGGCACGGGCCTGGGCCTGGGACCAGGTGGCATATTCGTGACGGACGAGCAGTTGTCGGGCCAGCCGCTGGCAGAGGTCCTCCAGGCTGGTGACCGGGTCCCGGACACTGAGGTCCACCCCCTCGCCCAGCACCTCCACGTTCCGGGACAGGTGGGAACCCTTGAGCTCTGGCGGGAGGTCGACGAACACATCGATCACGGGCTGCAGGACCACCTCGCCTGACGGTCTCCGGACCCTGATGGGTTTGACCAGGTTGGTGACCCCGACGCGGGTTAGCCGGTAGCGACCCTTGGGTTCCCAGGCCTGGACATCCGTGTCTCTTGCCACGGACCTCGGAATGACGCGTCCCCTTAAAGAGGATTGCGCCCGGGAAGGCCCCACGAGTTTCGCAGCCACTGAAACGCGTGTGCTAACTGACAAATACCTCCTGGTCCTATCCGATATCGTGGAGACAGGTGCGCTGGTGCACGGCCCCACCGCCATCGAGCTGGCGGGGTGGCGGATGAGGAGGGGTCTTCTGGGCCTGATACTGATGGTAGTGGCCGGTCTGGCCATCTATCTGGCCCTCATGGGTCTGCTTGACGATCCGGAGGCGGGAGGAGGCGTCGTCCTCACCACGATGATCACCCTGGGTGCGGGATGTGCCATAGGCTTCTTCGGCATCCGCTACTTCCTCCTGGGTCTCCAGGGGCAGGGCGTCAAGCTCTACGAAAGGGCCGTGGAGGCCGAGTTCTTCGAACCGACCGGACTGGCGCCAAGGCGAAGGACGGTGCCGCTACTTCGAGTGCACATCTCAGGGAGCGGTCGCCAACCCACCGGCCAGGCCATAACCACCACGGGCCACGCGTTCCGACTACCATCGGGAGTCATGGACGAGGCCGACCTGTGGTACCTGGGCTCCCTCGGCACGAAGCCCCTGGCACCCGGAGGACAGGAGGCCAAGGAGGCCTACGCGAAGGGTGAGCTCAGGCCGTACCCGAGGGAACCTCCAGCGGTGCTGGTCGACCATGGAAAGCCGTGGCCCCCGATCCCGGGTGCGGGGGACGATATCGTGGTGATGGCGGAGACCCCACCAAGGCCCGCCACTGCGGTGCCCGCCGCCGCTCCTGCCGCCCCTGCCACCCCAGCCGCCCCTGCCGCCCCTGCCATGGCACCAGCCGCTCCGGCACCCAGGACCTACGCCAGGCCCCAGCGGGTCCTGGTCCCCGAGGTGACCGCGGCTCCTCGGCCACCCGAGGGACCCGTGAGTGTGCTCGTGGACCTTCCCGAGGCGCCGCGTGACATCCCGGCCCTGCCGACCGTTGAGCCCTTCACACCCCCACGGACGGTCCCATCGCCCCCCGTACCGGTAACGCCTCCCCCGGAGGTCCCCGCCCCGGTATCGGACGAATGGGAGCTGGAGGAGCTTCCCCCACTCGATGTCCCGAGGGTCCCGCCGGCTACACCGGCTCCCGCCCCCTCGGTCCCATCGGACGGCGCCGACGAGTGGGCTCTCGAGGAGATCCCGCCGCCCGGTGAGGCGGAGAAGAAACCTCCAAGCGCCCCCTCCGGATGGGACTGGGAGGAGCTTTGAGCTCCTTTTTGTAGTAAAAACACTCACACTTGGGCCCACCGTTCCATTTTGTTCCGGTTCCAGACCCTGTAAAAAAATATTTATAGTAATCTGCACATAGAAACAGACGTCCTGATGACGTCATAGGTCGAAAGGGGGAATCAGGTGTCTGTCGCAAGAGCCAAGGTTGATGAGACAATCGAGGTGCTAGCTTCCACGGGTATGCCCAAGGGTACTGCGCGGACGTTGGCGTATCTCACCACGAAGGACGACTGGGCGACATCCAGGGATATCGAGAAGGCGACCAACCTCAGACAACCCGAGGTCTCGATCGCTGTCCGCACTCTTTTGGAACGCGGATGGGTCGAGAGGGACAGCCTGAAGCGAGAGTCCAAGGGAAGGCCCATCAACATCTACAGGATGGACGTGGACCTCACAGATGTGTATCTGTCCATTGAGTCCGACGAGAAGGAGAAGATCGCCGATGTCGAAGAGAACCTGGTACATATCAAGGAGCTGTGGGACGTAGCGTGAGGGGATAGCGGGTCCCTAACGCTCCTTGATGAAAACGCCAGATGTACTGGCAACCACCGCTCTGGTTGCCATGTCC
>JAUVRF010000144.1 GCA_030597775.1 Methanobacteriota archaeon
ACGTACACGACCCGGACACCCACCCTGACTTCATCACCATCGAGATGGAACACCACGGGGTGCAGTCCATCAATGGCCTGTTCGTGCTGTTCGAGTACGCCAGGTGGGAGCCGGACCACGCCATAGCATACACCCTCTCGGATGGCACCAGCAAGGTGAGGGGCTTCATCAACATCAAGGTGATAGACTTCAACGACTCCCCCCTTATCCTGAGCAGCGGCGGCAAGACGCCTCCCGCCGTCTTCACCGTTGCCGAGAACGAAGTGCTCATGCTGGAGGTGAAGGCCCAGGACCCCGAGGATGACTTCCTTACCTACAAGGTGACATCGAGGTGGAACTGGGTCGAGATCAGTCGCACGGGCTTCCTCGTGATATCACCGGGTCCTGACAACCTGGGCACCTGGAACCTGCTCGTGACCGTGGGCGACAACGGGGGGGGAGTGGACCGCATGCACGTCAGGATCAAAGTGGTCAATGCCAACGACCCTCCCGGTTCCCTGGAGGTCTTCGGTCCGGAGAACGGCTCCCGGTACATGGAGGGGAAGCCCATCGCCTTCACGGTGAGGGTCTCCGATCCCGACATCGTACATGACCAGGTGCTGACCGTTACATGGGAGTCCGACAGGACGGGCATGATAGGCAGCACCTCCACTAGGGGGTTGGCGTCCTTCACGACCGACCTTCTTCCCCCCGGGGACCACCGGATCACGATCACTGTGGACGACGGGGAGTACTCGAAGCAGACCAGGCTGGAACTGACGGTCGTGGAAGGCGAGGGCCCCTCCACACCGCCCTCCAGCAGCAACCTCTGGCTGTACGTCCTGTTCGTGGTCATCTTCCTCGTCATGATCACCATCGGATACGTGGCGGGCTCCAGGGGGATGTTCGACAGGGGAGATGAGGGGGGGTTCCCGTGACGGGGTCCCGCCGGGACGGCGCACTGTCGGTCCTGGTCCTGCTCGTCTTCCGGGCATCGGCCCTCCCCATCGGACCCACGTCCGACCTGCCCGGGGACGAGGGCGGGACGTCCCTTCCCCCCACCGATGCCCGTCTCAGAATCCGAGAGGAGTACGTGGTCGATGGCGTCGAGACCTGGGACGTGGTGGAAGTGACGACCTTCGGCCACCTCATCATACCGGAGGGAGCGACGCTGGTCTGCTCGAGGGTCACGATGGCCGGTCTGGCCATCGTAGAGCTCACTGGCGGGGACCTGATCATCGTGGGTGACGAGTCCAACGAGAGGGCCCAGGGAAGGAACGGGACCTGCAAGAGCCTGCTCATCTCGGGAGGTTCGACCATCACTATCGACGGTAGGGACCGCAGGTACGGCAAGGATGTGACCCGGGGCCCGGACGTGGAGATCAACATAAGGGCCCAGCGGGAAGTGCTGGTGGAGAACGCCAGGATCGAGCTGTTCGGTGGCGACGGTACCGCCGGAAGGCTGCCCTACGATGGCCTGGACCCCACGGGTCGCAGGTTCCCCGGGGGCGATGCCGTCTTCTCCCTCCGGACGATGGCGACCTTCTCGGAGATACGCATCAGCAACACGACGGTCATCGTCCAGGCGGGCAGGGGAGGGGACGCGGCCGACGGGCAATCGGCCTCCCCGCGTATCCCCGCGCGAGGCGGCGGCTACACCGAGGGCGGTTCCGTTTCAGGCAGGGTGGGTGGGGGCGGCCACGCGATGGTGGCCCTCTACTCCAACAACTTGACCCTCGAGAACTCGACCCTGAGGGGACTCGCAGGGAACGGGGGTGATGCCGGGGACGGTGGAACGATCAAGGCCGACGGCATCTTCGGCGCAGGAGGTGGAGGTTACTCCGGCGGCACTGGCGCCGGGCATCCTGACGAACTCCTGCCGCACGGGGGAGACGTGTCCGGGGCCGTTGGCAGCGGTGGGGATGCGTTCCTGTCCATGGAGGCCTTCGACCTCATCCTGAGGAACACACCTGTGGTCATGACCGCTGGCGACGGTGGTGCCGCCGGAAGGGGCGGCGACAGCATGGGCATCGGCGGCGGTGGAGGTGGAGGTTACTCCGGCGGCGGGGGCGGAGGAGGTTCCGATCACCGCCACTGGGGCGGGTCAGGAGGCCCGGTCGGGGACAATGTGGGCTCGGGCGGCGATGCCCGGGGCTCGATCATCGTGGGGTCCAGGTTCCTGATGCTCGGCTCCGATATCGACCTCAGTGGAGGAAGTGGCGGCTGGGCCGGTCCCGGCGGCACCTCCACGGGGCTTGGCGGCGCGGGAGGGGGCGGCTTCTCGGGTGGTGGTGGAGCGGGCTCCCACGACATCGACGGGCTCTCCCCACCAGGTGTCTGGGGCGATGGGGGAGCCGTGACCGACGGGGTCGCATCGGGGGGCTATGCGGACCTCGTGGTCAATTCCTCCCGGGGCCTCCTTCTGGATAACGTTCTGCGGGTGCGTGCCGGTTCCGGAGGTCGCGGGGCGTTCGCGGGTCTGTCGAACCAGGACCCATCCCTCGACGCGTGGTCGGGCGGCGGCGGCGGTGGCTCATATTCCGGTGGCGGCGGCGGTTGCCGCGTCGGAACGGGCACCCTCACCACCGACGGCGGCGATGGGGGTCAGGTGGAGGGTCGCGTGGGCGATGGCGGGAGCGCCTCGATACGCCTGGACATCACGGACCCGACCATCCACCGGAACAACGACATCACGGCCTCCCGCGGCAGTGGGGGCCTGTGCTGGAAGAGCTCGGCCTGGGGGCCCTCGGGGGGCGATGGGGGTGGTAGGATGACCGCCGGTGGCAGGGCCTACCTGCACATCCCGATGAGCAGGACCATCCCGCTCGCTCCCGAGGATGGGAACGGCAGCGGCACATGGCCCGAGTTCCGCTGGATGCCCCTCCACGATTCCACCACCCACGGGGATGTCTGGGGATACACCTTTGCCATGTCCCACGAACCCAACTCGCAGCAGCCATTCTACTCGGTCATGGTGGCGGACAATGCCAGCAAGACCGTCGATCTGATGCTGAAGGGGGCGTTCCACTGGAGGGTGAGGCCCCTGTACTCCCGTCCGTTCCAGCAGGTCGGGCCTTGGTCCGGGTCCTTCGTCTTCATCCGCTACAACTCCCCCCCGACCATCGACGAGCTGCCCACGTTCAACGTTTCGGTGAAGGTCATGACCAGGGTGAACCTTGGCCCCTACATCAACGACACGGACGATCCGAAGTTCACTCTGAGGTTGACGGCGATCGATCCCGCCATCTGGTCCATCATCGACCACACCATCACCCTCTACTACCGCGCCTACGAGCTGCCCCACGAGATCGAGTTCAGCGTGTACGACGATTACGACGTGACCACCGGTCGGCTCCCCATCCGCCTGGAGGACCACAACCGACCCCCGAGGATCCTATCTGTGGGTGGGTACTACCTCCCGGTCAACATCCAGCTCTTCGAGGGACAGGAGTTGATCCTGCCCGTCATCAGCTTCGACCCGGACGGGGACCCCGTGGAGAACAGCCTGGTCTCGTCTTGGGACGGTGCGACCATGCTCCAGAACGGGTCCGTCCGTATCGCGCCGTCCCTCAACGACGTCGGCACCTACAGCCCGACCCTGGTGTCAAGGGACGACAGGGGTGGTGTGGTAAGGGTCACCATGACCATAACGGTGAAGAACGTGGGGGAGGCACCGCTGCCCCCGATCTTCATAGGACCCGGGGAGTCCAGCAAACACCATGTGGGGACGCCGATCACCTTCAGGGTGGCCGTGGACGATCCGGACCTGATGTACGGGGAGCTCGTGACCCTGACGGTGATCTCCAACGTGTCGGGGGTGCTGTTCAGCATCGAGACGGGCGATGACGTGGAGTTCACAACGGACGCCCTGGACCCGGGACGTCACCTTATCACGGCCATCGTGGACGATGGAACGTGGTCGGCAAGGGGTGAGATGACCCTGGTCGTCACGGCCGACCCAGAGGCGCCGCCGGTCTGGGAACCCCCGGACGTGACGATGCTGTTGCTGGCCCTGCTGGTCGTCGCCCTGGTCCTGCTGGCCATCGGCTTCTACTTCGGGCAGAGGCTGAAGGACAGACGGTCACTGGAATGAGAAGGGTGGACGGAGCCCGGTCTACGCGTCAGACATTGAGAGAGAGAGTGGCAAAGTTGGAAAAGGGGGGCATGAGGGACAGGAGGGGGGGGGAATAGGAACCGAGGAAGGTTCCAAGAACTTCCAATGTTTGAGGGAGGGATCGGAAAGTTGGTTGTCGCCTCATGCCACCCTATTTCCGGCTGTTGCCGACCCCAATATTCCCCTCATTGCTTATATACGGGTCGAGATGGTTTCGTATTTGGTGAACCATCGGGCCCGTTGGGTCCCACGGCACCTTTATGTATCGAACGGGGGATTCACCCGGGATGGCGGAGCCACAGGGTCAGCCGGAGGAGGGTAGACCACGGGGTCATCCCACGGACGCCAAGGAGGTCATGGGTCCCGAGGCAGAGGCCTTGATGTGGGACCTGGACCTGGAGGGCGTCCACAAGGGGCTGACCTGGTGGTGGTGGTGGTGGCTCTTCTTCTTCCCAGATCCCGACGACCCCCGGAGGACGCGACAGCTCATGATCCTCTGGTCCACCAAGTACACCGACCAGATCAAGGTGGACTACTTCAACTGGACGCCGAAGGGCGAGATCGACCGCAGGGTCCAGGGGGACGACATCGACCTGGGGTTCAACGGCATGACCGCTGCATGGTGGTACGACGGTCGCAAGATGATAGACCCCGTGATACTCGAGCCGAACCGGTTCAAGGTCAGCAAGCGGGGTGCCGATGGCGTCGTGGACCCCCAGTCCCCCAAGGACCTGCGGTTGTCGGGCCGGCCTGGCAGGTACAGGCTGGACATCGAGATGCCAGAGGACGGTCACGCCTTCCACCTGGACATGCTCGACTGGACCCCCTTCATGTCCGAGCACCGGTATCGGGCCAACGCCTACACGAAGAAGTACTCGTACAACATCCTCCGCATCTACGGCAACAGGGTGGAGGGCACGTACAAGGTGGACGGTGAGGAGGTGGACGCCGCCGGCTCCACCGCGTACTTCCAGAAGGTGCGGGTCAATGCCCCCGCAATACCCTGGTACTGGACGGTGCTCCACACGGAGCGGGGGGACTACCTGGACTACTTCTTCCCCCACATCGGACCCCAGCTCGCCCGGAAGACCGAGGAACCGAAGAGCCGTTGGGACTGGGGGGCCGTTATGATCAACCGCAGCCTCCAGTTCTGGGACGAGGGCAGGCAGCGATTGTTCAAGTTCAAGAAGCCCAAGATCAAGCACAGGGTGACCGATGAGGGGCTTCCCGTGTTCAACGTGCTTGGGAGGAGCGACGAGGCCACCATCGAACTGGAGCTGGAGGCGTACGCCAGGGCCTACTGGCGGTTCGAGCAACCCAAGCGATTCGGCTTCGCAAAACCGAGACTCTACTACAACGAGTACCCGACCCAGGTCAACCGGTTCCGGGGGCAGGGAGGCTCCGAAGTGACGGACCTTGCGGACCTGGGATG
>JAUVRF010000024.1 GCA_030597775.1 Methanobacteriota archaeon
CCCGAAGGCTGGAGGGCATTGACGGTTTAGAGGGGGTTGGGGGGTCCGGGGGCTCGGGGGTCCGCTCAGGCCCCGGGCGCTGGCCTCAGGAGCGACATCACCTTGCGATAGGCCCAGCCCGGTCTCCACCGGTCCTTCCGGTAGGCCCAGTAGAGGAGTGCGGCACCCAGGGCGATGAGCAGGATGATGAGACCGACGCCCCAACCGCCCGAGCCTCCTGCGAAGGAGGAGGTGACGGTGTACTCGTGGTTCCCCAGGACCAACTCGTCCGATGTGGCGTTCTCCTGCAGGAGCTTGGGGTACGTCACCGTGGTCCTCAGGATGTAATCGCCCTCGTCCAGGACGAGGTGCACGCTGGCCCCGGTGGTGTTCCCCGCAGGCACGTCCACCACGGTGGACCAGTTGCCCACCAGTGAACCGCCCCAGTATACCTCCACGGGCAGCGTGGTGTTGTTGGCGGGGGAGAGGGTCGGGCTTTCCAGGGTGACGTTGACCTTCAAGCCACCCGAGGGGTCCGCCGAGTAGGTGAGCCCGTGGGCGTCCAGCTTGGCCCGCATCATCGGGGCCACCGTCAGCATCTCCATGAGGAGGTCCAGCTCGTCGCCCAGCCGGACCGCGATGTCCTCCCTCGCGGAGATCTGACGGGTCTGCTGGTCGTCCACCTCGTAGGTGAAGCTGGCGGCTCCCAGGGCCCCGTACCCGTAGTCCTTGGCCGTGCCCGCCGCGACGTACAGGACCGTCGAGGCCTGTCCGTACTGGACGCCGTAGGCCTCGCTCATCTCCCGGAGCGCCTCGTACATCGCCTGGTCCGGGGGCGGCTCTTCGGAATAGCTCCATGGATGGATCAGGCGGACTATGCCCGTGTGCATGGTGATGTACAGGTCCAGGTCCTTGTCCTCCATGAAGGCCACGTTGGCGGCCACCTCGGGCTCCACGGCGGGGGCGTCCCCGTGGCTTCCCGAGGGCACGAACTCGAAGGGGTAGTGGCGGTTGAGGTCGATGCCGTTGAAGTTGGACCGGGAGTCCCTGGCGTTCCCGTCGGGATTGAGCATGGGGGTTATCCACACGATGCTCTGGCGCAGGATCTGCTGCACCACGGGGTCGTCCGTCCCCTCGAGCAGCTTGTGGATGAGCAGTATGCACAGCTCTCCACCCAGGTACTCGTTGCCGTGGTGCTCGCCGTCGATGTACACACGGGCCTTTCCCTCGGCTGGATACGATGGGTCGGTGATGCGCATCGTCCAGAGCTCACGACCCCGCACGCTGGTGCCGATGGAGGTCATGGACGCGTAGGCCGGGTGGTCCGAGGCGAGCTGCTGAAGCTCCGTCGTCAGGTCCGCATGGTGATGGTAGATGTGGTCGTCGAACCACCGGTCGGGCCGGTCGATGTCTGGCGACGGCAGGGCGGCGGCGAGGGGGAGGGTCAGCAGCAGGGCCGTGACGATCATGGCCATGATGTGGCCCACTAGTCTGCCTCCACTATGGACTCCCGGACGCATCATCATTGCCTGATGCATGCGCTAACGGATAAAATATGTCCCGTAAACCGACGGTTCGATTACTTCGCTATTCCCGTACACTGGCTGTCATGAAGGGCGTTACCGGGGGGGCTACATGTAATTGGTAAGTATTAATAGGCAGGCGGGTCTGTAGATATCGGGATACCCACGGCTATGACCCGCCCCCTCTCACGGACCCTTGCGATGATCGTTGTCGTCATGCTCGTATGGTCACCCCTTCTCCCTGCCCTCGGCGGAGGTACCTCCGATGGGGACGGCGTTGATCCTTCGGGGTCCGACCATCCAACTGAAACTGGCTCGTTCATCTCCACCGACGGGGACGACGTGATCCCCTTGTACACCATCGTGGAGGGGCCCGACGAGACCTCCTCCTTCGGCAACTCCATCGCGAACATGGAGGATGTTGACGGGGACGGCATCGATGACATCCTCGTGGGTTCCGGCTGGGACATCTACCTCGAGCGGGAGAAGTACGACCAAGACGATGATTTTGCGCCATACTATTCCCACGCATCGTTGCTGCCCGGCAGGACCGACCACGATTACCGATCGGACCAGATAGAGATCGTCGCCAACCAGTCCGACGGTTGGCAATATCGGACCTCGCGCTGGCTCGGTGACGTGAACGGCGACGGGTACACCGACATGGTCAACTCCTTCAACGACTACCTCGACTGGGGCGGTACGAGGCTGCCCGCCCCGTATCCTGGCTACGGGAACGTGCTGGAGGTGCGTTATGGTACCGAGGACGGCCTCCCCAACGCCCCGGACCTCTACCTCGATCTAGTGACCGACGACATCCCCGAGAA
The DNA here is from genome assembly GCA_030597775.1 of Methanobacteriota archaeon. Taxonomy (GTDB): domain Archaea; phylum Thermoplasmatota; class DTKX01; order DTKX01. The sequence goes on from JAUVRF010000024.1 coordinate 2,330, forward strand.
CTCATGGATCTCCTTCCGGTTCGGTGGGGTGGGCGATGTCAACGGGGACGGCTTCAACGACCTGTTCGTCTACCGTGATGCAATCTACGTCTACGAGGAGAGCCCACCACCAGGGACCGGTGGCGGCCGGGCGAACGGGGACGGGGACGACCCCGACGAACCCACCGACCCCGAGCCCAGGCCTGACATCAACGAGACCTACATCCCGCCCGACTTCCAGCTCTTCTTCGGTTCCGAGGACGGGCTTCCGTCCACCCCCTCGTGGAACGGAACTCCCTTCTTCAGGCAGGAGTGGGTGTCCATCCAGGATGTCAACTTCGCCGACTTCAACGGTGACGGCCACTCGGACATCGTCCTCACCAGCTAAACCGCTCCCCACATCAGGGTCTACCACGGCTCCGAGGACGGAATGCCCCTCAGGCCGAACGTGGCCATCAGTTTCAACCAGCAGTGGTCCTACGGTTGGCGCATCCATTCCCCCGTCGACCTCGACGGCGACGACTACGACGACATGGTCCTGGACGCCGGCCAGCCAGAGGGCCACACGGACTACACCCATGACATCTACACCTTCCCGGGGTCCGAGAACGGCACCCCCGACGAGCCCGACACCAACTACAAGATATCCAGCCACGAGAACGGCCGGGTGACCATGACCGATGTCAACGGTGATGGGCTCGACGACGTGTTCCTCAGCAAGGTCGAGCAGCGGTCGGAGACCAACAAGGTGTCATTGATCCTCCAGTTGTACTTCAACACGGGGGAGGGCTTCAATCGAGAACCCTCCTGGCAACACAGGATCACATCCATCGATGGCGTCGCCTACAGCGGCAATTCCGACGGCGGCGACTTCGACGGCGACGGCTTCGGCGACGTGGCCATCGGGGTCCCCGGTACCACCATCTACCGACCCGACGGGACCATCCAGGCATTGCCAGGACATGTGGTCATCGTCAACGGCGGCGGCATCATGGACCTGCTGAGACCTCTCACCCTGCGCGACGGACCCGTCCTCTACGCGGCCTACCAGTCCTACAACTTCCGTGTCAACGTCAACCCCACGGGCCTCACCGTCCTTCCGACCCTGGCCACGATCACCCTTGACCCCGACGGAGCCAACGTGGTGCTCGAGGCAGGCCTCCAACCGGGAGGCTCGTACATCGAGGAGAAGTCGGACCCGGAGGACCTGGTGGACCTCACCTCGGACCTCACCGACATCGTCCACGACATCGAGAACAACACCATCTGGGTGCACTTCCGGGTGATGTTCAACTGGAACTGGCCCGACGAGGACCTGTGCGACGTGCTGGTGCAGACCCGACTGGGCGACGCGACAACCCCGTACACCTCCCGGGACCTGTTCTACGTCGAGAACGACCTGGACTTCATCGGGGACATGATCGCCTCGGGAGAGTTCCAGGGCGACCTCGAGGAGGACGACTGGGTGCGGGCCGGTGAGGAGGTCACCATCTCCGGTCCCGTCGTCGTCTACGAGGATACCGAGGACATCTATCCGCCCGACGGCGCCTTCGACGTGGTGGTCCAGGACAACGCGGGGCGCTTCTCGAAGGTCTCGCACGTGAGCGGCGCTGCGGTCAGCATCTCCCTCGCCGTCGAGGATGCCACCGACCCCCATGAGAACCTGACCCTCACCCTCCAGAACCTGCCCGGTCTAGCAACGCTGGTCTCCCAGCCCAGGTTCTCCCTGGGAGTGGACGGCGACCTGCCGACCTTCATCAACATCGTCCCTGGCCCAGACGACTGGCACAGCTCAGGGGATGTGCTGGTCTCCGCCACCGCCGATGATACGGACACCGCGGGCGTCTCCGCCGTCACCATGGAGTACTCCTACTCCACCAACGGGGGCCTGACCTTCACCGGCTGGTCGAGGACCGGTCTCGAGACCACCTCGGACGGCCCCACGGTGGCCGGCCTTGTGCTCCTCCACATCCCCGACGGCGAGGATAACTACATCCGCTGGAGGGCCACCGACCTGGTGGGCAACGGCCCGGCCATCTCGGCCAACCTGAGGATCAGGGTCGACACCATAAACGTCACCTACACCCAGGCCTTCCCCGACCCCAACGAATGGCAGACCGTCCTCTCAGTAGAGTGCGGCGTCACCATCCGTGACATGGACGGTGCGGGGATCGAGGTCGCGTCCATCCAGTACCGGGTCTCGAACCAGAACCTCTCCGGTTACGGGGAATGGCTGGACTGGGACGAGGGTGTGATGACGGGCACCCAGGAGATCTCCGTCAGCCAGCTCGTCGACATGGCCGAAACCCCGTTCAACTACATCCAGTGGCGTGCCAAGGACATCGCGGGCAACGGCTACACCACCTCGCCACACTTCCGTGTGAAGATGGATACCCAGCCGATCTACTTCTGGGACTTCGCCCCCACGGACGGACCCTTTGGACACTCGGCGATAATGACCTTCATCAACGTCTCCGACGGGGACCTCGGCAGCGGCATCGCCATGGCCACCATCGAGTTCCGCGTGCTGACCGGAGATGGCGAGTGGACCGAGTGGGCCACCGTCGGGATGGCGGGCACGCTGCCCTTGGACAGGTTCTCCCACGAGGTCGAGTTCCTCGACGGTGACGACAACCGCATCCAGTTCCGCGGTTGGGACGTTGCAGGCAACGGTCCCGGGCCGTCCGACGAGTTCGTGCTCGTGGTGGACACCACAGGGCCCGAGTTCGGCGAGATCGCCCCGGGTCCGGAGGAGAAGCAGGCCGGCCCCGACGTGACCGTCACGGTATCGCTCTGGGACCTCATCGTCGGACTGGACCCGACCACCATCGAGTACCGGTTCGCCACCGACGGCGACCTTCCCGAGGAATGGAGCCCCGTACCGGGTCTGATGGGCGATGACGGCATCCACGGCGTTCAGGTCTCCATAACCTTCGCCCCCGGCAAGGACAACGCGGTCCAGTTCAGGGCCTCGGACCTCCTGGGCAACATGGCCGAGTCCGGGGTGGCGACCTTCTGGGTGAACAGGGCCCCGGTGGCCGCGATCCGGAACCCGGTGAGCACCGAGATCTACATGGAGAACGATCCCGTCGCCCTGAACGCCAACGGCAGCTCGGACGCGGACGGGGACGACCTGAACTACACCTGGTTCATGGAGGGTACCGACGTGCCCCTGGGATACGGCAAGGTCCTCACCACGACCCTGGTGCCCGGTGTGTACAACATCACCCTGGTGGTCCGCGACGACATGGACGCCGAGGACACCTCCTCTGTCCGGGTGACGGTGGAGGAGTACGTCCCGCCGACCACCAGCATCGCCGGTTCCTCGTGGTGGCTGCTGCTCATCCTCCTTGCGGTGATCGCGGTGGCCGTCGTGGTCTTCTACAAGAGGAACCAGAACAGGCAATGGGATGAGTGGGAAGAGGTCTGAGCCCACCCCCTGACGATGTCCCGTTGGCATTCCCAAGGGCCGTATCAAACCGAAAGGATAAAGGGCACCCACCACATGCGAAAACTCATGAGCCATGCTGTGGAACGTTCCGGGGCTCCCTTTGGTAAGGTGTTCCGTCTACCCACCGTGCTACCACTGCTGCTGCTCGTGGCCATTGCCATGGCGGGTGCCGTGAGCGTCGCGGGAGAGGTGATCGATGAGGACCTCACCATCGACACCCATGTCGACTGGTCCGATGCTGAGGACACCATCAGCGCCAACATCACCGTGGTGAGCGGAGGCCTGCTGAACATCACCGATGCCACGATCACCTTCGACTCCCCTGAGGACGCGCCCATCGGCCTTCAGATCGGGCACGAGGGTGCACTGCTGATGACCCGGGTCACCTGCCAGGCCGCGGAGCATCCCTTCATCTTCAGCTCCTTTGGCGACACTACCATCGTGTCCAGCAGCTTCTCGGGCCTCTACAGCGTCATGGAGGAGGCCACGATCGTCGGATTTGTGGGCGGGATAGTTGCCGAGGGAGGCGACCTGGTCCTGGAGGACGTGACCATCGACAGCGAGGGCGTTGCGGTCAGCCTGTTCGGCACCAACTTCACGGTGGATGGCCTCACCGTGACCGGGGGTTCCTTCGGGGTGCTGGCCCTCGATTCAGAGGGCACCATGGCCGACGTCGAGATATCGGGGACCGGAATGGCCTTCGCGATGGAGGGGACCACCGTGGACATGACGGACATCGAGGTCTCCGACGGCAACTGGACCCTGTGGGCCATGGCCTCGAGCCTCACCATCTCGAACATGCTATCCCTGTCCACCGGTGACCATGTATCCCTGGAGAACTGCACCACCGTGATCACGGATTCGGAGTTCAAGGGAGGAACGGTGGGCACCCTGGCCATACTCGGCTACCTGGAGGTCGTTCGATGCGAGTTCCACAATGTGTCCACGGGCGTGGAACTGGTCTACGCCGAGGGGAGGGTCGTTGATGTCCTGGTGGAGAGCCCGTACAACGTGGGCATTATCCTCAACTTCGTCGGTTATGCGGCCGAGACGCCCCGCTTCGAGTTCGACAACGTGACGATAGCCAGGGGCACCGAGGCGGCCATTGACATCGAGGGCTCCGACATCCAGCTCAGCAATCTCACAATCGAGGGTTGCGGCAACGGCGTGGACATATCCACCTCCACCGTGATCTTGAGGGACGCCCTCATCACCGGGTCGACCCAGTGCCGACCCTACGGATGCAGCTACACCGCCACCGGCACCGGGATCGCCCTGGAGACGGCCTCCGTCGAGATGTTCAACGTGACCATCGATGGAAGCAACGGGCCGGCCCTGTCCTCCTACTTCAGCCTGATCAACGCCACCTCGTCCGCCTTCATCAATGGCAACGTCTCCGGACTCGTAATGGTCTACAGCGCGGTCAACCTGCACTCGAGCGTTATCCGCGACAACGCCTTCTGGGGCATAGAGTCCCTGGGCTACGACATAGACCCCGAGGAGCTGGACGTCACCTGGGGCAACGGCCTCGCTGACCTCCGCATGAACATGACCATCAACGTGAAGGTCTTCGACGACCACGGCATGTGGCTGTCCCACGCCGACGTCACCGCCACCAGCAGCGACGTGACCGTGGGGCCGTACACCACCGGCTTCGGCGGCTCGTCCCCCACCTTCGAGCTGCCACTCTACGAATGGACCCACGGGACCGAGGGCTATTCCTTCAACCCGTGGACCTTCACCGTGGTCTACGGCGAGTTCCACAACGCCACCGAGGTGGACCTTGTGCTGGGACTCGCGCAGATAGACCTGATCGTTCCCGTCCCCAGGGCGGACATGGTCATCGCCGGTATCAAGGCTCCCGACACCATCGCCCCCGGGGAGGTGGCCTCAATCAGTGCCACCGTGAGGAACGAAGGCAACTTCACGCTGGAGAGCGCGGTCCTGACCTTCTACTACCGGGACGATAACGGCTTCCAGCGGGTGATCGGGGATACCTCCGTCGGCCCCATAGCCCCCGGGGAGTCCGAGGAGGGCGCCATCACCTGGACCCCGGACATCGAGGGCAAGTACACCATCGTGGCCTTCGTGGACGTCGATGACGACGTGGAAGAGGAGAACGAGGACAACAACCGGATGGAGCGGGAACTGGAGGTAAGCGACGAGGGCGGGAACGGGATACCCGGACCGGGCGCCCTGGTGGCCTTGGCCGCCCTGGCAGCGGTCGCCCTCGGTCTGCTGTCGATGAGCGTCGGAGGACGCCGGGACCGGGACTGAAGAGCCCTGGTCACTGCCCTTCCCGATCGGCACGTCTCGCCTTCAGGGCCTTCTTGAGGTCCTCGATCATCTCGACGGGGGCCGGGTCCATGCCCTTCAAGAAGGCAAGGTAGAGCGAGGTGTAGTCGCCGACGTAGGTGGTGCTGAGGATGCGCGCCAGGGCGCCCTCCCCCTGTGCCCTGACCTCGCAGGTCAGCCGGGCGTTGCGGAAGGCGATCTCCCGGGTGAGCTCGATCCGGTCGATGGTATCCTGGTCCTCCATGTTGTCCCGGAGGATCACCACGGAGAACAGGTCCTGGTTGCCCGACTCGCCCCATGCGGGGGTGTCGTTGTGGTTGCACTCGGGGAACACGTCGTCCCGGGCAAGCATCTTCGGGTTCTCGTTGAGCTGGCAGCGCCATCGGCGAGCGGCGGCCCCAAGGAGACCATGACCGTATATCACGGGTATCGTTCCGTGCAGGCTGTGGGCCATCTGCTTGGCCGGGTTCCCGTCCGTGGGCGTGGTGGGGGCAAGCTGCTTCTGGATGCCCGAGAGCACCGTGTGGGCCTCCCGCAGTTCGTCCAGTGCGTACGCCAGCCCCACCGCCTCCATCCCCACGAGAAGGGGCACGAGGAGGTACGCCGTGGCGGCCCGGGGAACGGGCAGGTCGTCGGGGATCATCACCAGGGGCACGCCGCGCTGGCGAGCCCTGGCCACCAGCTCACCGCCCGAGGCGATGGCCACGGTCTGGCAACCCCGCATCATGGCGTCCTCGAAGCAGGATAGCGTCTCCTCGGTGTTCCCCGAGTAGCTCTCCACGAAGACCAGTGTCCGGTCGCCGCAGTACGCGGGCAGGTGGTAGTCGTTCACGACATCCACGGGCACGTCGAGACGGTCCCTTGCCCAGTCCCGCAACAGCTGGCCCGAGATGCCCGAGCCTCCCATGCCCACGATGACCACGTTGCGCGGGTCGAACGTGGGCCAGTCGACACCCTCAGCTATGACTGTCGCGTGACGCAGCTGGTCGGGGAAGGCGCCCACCGTGTCCAGCAATGCGCTCCTGTCAAGGGCCCTCATCCGCTCCACATCGTCCAGCACTGCATCACCCCACTTCATCCTCGAGAAGGTTCTTGAGGAGGATCGCGTCCTTCTCTAGTAAAGGGCTCTCGCATATTAAATGCACGTCGCACTCCAGCGACTGGAGCACCGGTGCGAGGAGGCGGAAGTCCGGGTCCCAGGCGTCCACGGGCAGGTGGCGGATCTCGCCCTTCTCCCCGTACTGGATGCTCTGGAAGTGGCCGTAAAGCAGGCAATCGCTGACCCCCAGTGCCCAATCCACCAGGCTCCGGAAGTCGTCCTCCGTCCTGAGGGAGCCCCCGGTACGGGCGTGAACGTGGGAGAAGTCCACGACGGGGATCACGACATCCACCTGGTCGGCCACGGCCTCGATCTCCTCCAGCGTTCCCCAGGCGGAGGGGCGACCAGTGGTCTCCAGGCCCACCTTGACGCCGGTGATGCCCTCCTCCTCCATCCTGGTCTGGACCAGGAGGATGCGCTCCACGACGCCGTCGGTGGCCTCGTCGCTCTCCAGCCCCCCGTAGGTGCCGCCGTGGCCGGCGAAGAAGGGGGCACCGAGCCAGTGGCACCGTCTGGCAGTCTCCACGATGTGGTCGACGCTGCTTTCCCGCACCTCCTCCCGGGCCGAGTTGAGGGACACGTAGTAGGGCGCGTGGGCGGAGAGGGCGATGCCCCGTTCCTCGGCACGCTGGCCCACCTTCCGGGTGGTCTCCTCGCTGGCCCGCGCCCCCCGTACGTAGTTGACCTCCAGGGCGCCGAGGCCCATGTCCGCCACGATGCCCACCGCCTCCAGTGTGCTCTTGGCCTGGGTGGTGGATCCGGACGGTCCGATGCGTATCATGGGTCCCGGGGATGGGCCAGGAGACCTATAAGGCTTGCCGATTACCGCGATATGAGAACGGCGGGGATATCTTCATAACCCGCCTGCCGAAATCACGAACGGGTCCAGTACATGGTAGGCACCTGTCTAGTCATCGGAGCTACGGGATCCTTGGGCTCCGCCCTCGTGCGCAAGCTGGAGGGGGAGGACCTAAGGGTCCTGGTACGCAGCGAGGAAGCCTTCAGGGAGCGCTTTGGCGACATGAAGGTGGACATCTACGAGGGCGACCTGTCCAACCAGGAGGACATCGACAGGGCCATCGACGACGCTGACACCGTCTTCCACTGCGCCAGTGCTCCCTACTTCCACTGGGGCGACCTGGTGGGCCACACCCGCCGGCTCATCACCGCCGCAGAGGAGGAGGAGAAGGTGGTCGACATCGTGTTCCCCGGCAACATCCTGGTCTACGGCGACGTCGGGGGTGGCACCGTATGCGAGGACCAGGCCCACGAACCCGACACCCGCAAGGGCATCATCCGCGAGAACCTGGAGCGGCAGTTGCGGGAGGCCAACACCCGGGGCGAGTGTCGGACCACCGGCCTCAGGTTGCCCGACCGGTACGGTCCCGAGGTGGAGAGCCGATGCCAGATACGCATCTTCCCCGAGGTCATAGAGGGTAGCGCCGTCACCTGGCCAGGTGACCTGGACGCCGACCGGGAGTTCATCTTCGTGGACGACGCGGCGGCAGCCATGGTGCGCCTGGCAGAGAGCGAGGTCGCCTGGGGCAAGTCCTGGAACGTCCCGGGCCCCGGGACCACCACGGCGAGTGAGTTCATCGAGCTGGCCTTCAAGATAGCGGGCCAGGAGCCCGACATCAGGTCCGTGGGCAAGGGCCCGCTGCATGCCCGCGGCCTCGTCCACAGGGCCCCCAAGGAGGACCCCGCGCCGTTCGACCTCTCCGCGCCCCC
>JAUVRF010000140.1 GCA_030597775.1 Methanobacteriota archaeon
ACGCCTTCGACATCCATCCCTCCGAGGTCAGGGCCCACTACGCGGGCTCCGAGGTGCTGGTGGCTGGCCGGTTGTTGGGGGGCGCTACCGAGATCCCGATGATGCTGAACGCCACCACCGGCCTCGGGGGGTCTCTGACCGAGCACGTGTTCCCCGTGGGCGTCCTGCCCTCCCACGACTTCGTTCCACGCTTCTGGGCCTTCTCGAGGATGCAGGACCTCGAGGACCGAATGAAGTACAACGGCACGGACAACGCCTCCGTCCAGGAGATCACCGACCTGGCCCTAGACTTCCACTTCGTGACCGATTACACCTCTTTGTTCGTAGAGCTTCCCGAGGACATCCAGGAACGGTTCGACAGCACCACCGAGTCGTATCCCGCCGAGATGGCCAGCTCCGCCGACCACCCGCCCACCATCGCATGCAGCATCAATATGTACAGCGGGTCGACCGCGGGCGACAGGAGGACCGCCTTCGACGGCTCCACCAGCTCGACCGCTGATACTGCGGACCCTGCCGATCCTGGCCCTGCGACCAACGATGTGGACCAATCCCTCGACGATGGAAGCGACAAGCAGCTAAAGTCTCTCTCCGTACAAGATGAGGGAAAGGCGACTAGAGGGGGTCTGGAAAGCGATGGTCTACCCAGCATAGAGGAATCGTACGATGTCTCTCATTACTCGGAGAGCGACAAGGTCATCATTCCATCGGACACGAAGAGGGATGCCAACGGTGAGTCCGCTGTCGACGCTACATCGGGGGTTCCGATGAACGGCCTCATTGCGGTGTTGGTCATGGTGCTCATCCCCCTGTCCGCAGTCCTCTTGGTGGCGATCCATTGGATCGTCATCGGCCGAAGGCGGTACAGGGCCCGATAACTGTCTGCCGGTCCGATGAGGTCAAGGGTCCTCCATACAAACCCTAATTACCCTGTCCGTCGCTCCCGGATATCGTCATTTCGGAGGAGGTTTCGCATGGAGGTCACACTCAAGTACGGACACGGTACCCAGACCGCGACTATCCCGGACGAGAACTACATCGGCGAGCTCAACGTCACCACCGACCTGCCGGGGGCAGAGGATCCCTATGCCGCGGTCCTCCGGTCGCTACGCGACCCCATTGGTACCCCGCCCCTGGCCGAGATGGTGAATGGCGTGGGAACGGTGGCCATCGTGGTCAACGACCACACCAGGAAGACCCCCACAAGGCTCATCCTCCCTCCCGTGCTGGACGAGCTGAACGCGGCGGGCGTGCCGGACAGCGCGGTCACCGTCATCTTCGGATGCGGCACCCACAGGGATGTCACCGAGGAGGAGGCGGAGTACCTCCTGGGCGATCAATGCTTTGGACGGGTTAAGTGGGAGAACCACCAGCACAAGGCGGACGACCTGGTCGACCTGGGCGACAACGGCCTTGGCAACAACGTATGGATCAACCGGACCTACGCTACCGCGGACTTCCGGATCCTAATCGGCGACATCGAGTACCATTACTACGCGGGCTACTCAGGCGGCCGCAAGTCCGTGCTCCCCGCGGTGGCTGGCGACAAGACCATCCAGCACAACCACGCACAGCTGCTCCATCCCAATGCCACCACGGGCAACCTGGTGGACAACCCGATACACGAGGACATGGTCGCCACTGGCCGCCTGGCCAAGTCCGAGTTCATGGTGAACACCGTGAACAACACCAAGCGGGAGATCGTCAGGTCCTTCGCCGGCGATCTGGAGGCCGCGCACATGGAGGGGGTGAAGATGGTCGATTCGATGTACAAGGTCACCATCCCAGGCCCCGCTGACATCGTGGTCGTGAGCTCTGGCGGGGCCCCCAAGGACCTGGACATCTACCAGGGGACCAAGTCGGTGGACAACGCGCTGCGGGCCGTTCGGAAGGACGGCGCCCTGATCGCGCTCCTCGAGGCCCCCGAGGGCCTGGGCCACAAGGTGTTCGATAGCTGGATCCGCCAGTACGGGTCCGTCGAGGAGCTGGAGGACCGGGTGAAGCACGCATTCGTGCTGGGCGGCCACAAGGCCTACTACATCCGCAAGTACAACGCCCACGCGAAGGTATTCCTCGTGACCTCCCTGGACAAGGATATGGTCGAGGGCGTCCTGGGTCTGGTCAAGCCGAGGGACTTCCAAGAGGCGATCGACATGGCCTTCGACCACGTGGGTCATGACGCGAAGGTGCTGGTCATACCCGTGGGTGACAAGATCCTGCCATGTCTGGCGGACGGCGAGTGCCCGGTGGTCCCGGAGAACGGTCCGAAGGCACAGGCGTGAGGACAGGTGTGAGGTTCAGACCTTCGGCCTCGGCAGCAGTCCCGCCTCTTCGGTGAGCTTGGGGATCAGCTTCTCCCACATGATGGCCATTATGTGGACGCCGTGGTTGCCCTTCACGGTCCTCAGCTGCTCGATGAGCTCCAGGGCTATCTTCCGTCCCTCCTTCTTGCCCTTCTCCGCCGCCTTCATGCGCTTGACGACCTCGTCGGGGACGTAGATGCCCGCCACCATCTTCTGCATGTACTTGGCAGCACCCGCCGACTTCAATGGCACGATGCCTCCCATCACATGGACCTTGTCGAGCAGGCCTCGGTCCCGGGCCTCCTCCATCCATTCCTCGTACCGGGCCACGTCGTAGATGACCTGGGTCTGGATGAAGTCCGCCCCGGCGGTGATCTTCTTGGCCAGTCGGGTCACGCGGAAGGAGGTCGGGTCGCCGAATGGATTGGCGGCGGCACCCAGGAATATCTCGGGACTCCTCTTCAGCTCCTCGCCGACGGCATCGACACCCTCGTCACGCATGGCCTTGAGCATCGCGAGTTGCTGAAGGGAGTCAATGTCCCACACGGACTTGGCCTGGGGGTTGTTGCCCAGGGACTGGTGGTCGCCGGTGAGGCACAGCACGTTCTTGATACCCATGGCGGCGGCACCCAGGATGTCCGACTGGATCGCGATCCGGTTGCGGTCCCGGGTCACCATCTGCATCACGGGTTCGAGCCCCTCGTCGAGCATCAGCCGGGCGGCGCCGATCGAGCTCATGCGCACAACGGCGGTCTGGTTGTCGGTGACGTTGGCGGCGTCCACGTTGCCCTTGAGCAGCCGCGCCAGCTCCCTCACCTCCTCGCCGTCGGCGCCCTTCGGGGGCCCCAGCTCGCAGGTCACAGCGAAATGGCCCGCCTCCAGGACCTTCTCCAGGTTGGAGCCCGACCTCATTGGGCTCCCTCCTCGACGTCGTCGGTGCCACGGACGTCCTCTCTTATGCGGAAGCGGGGGCCCCCGCTGTGGGACTTGGACCAGTCCTTCGGAGGCAGCACCTCGTCAAGCCTTTGGAGCTGGCCGATGGCCTCGAGTCGATCGATGATGAGCTGCCATCCGCAGGGGATGGTCTTGTCGACCTCGCAGGCACCGTCGGCCGATCCCCCGCAGGGTCCGTTGAGCAGGGATTTGGAACAGCGGGTGATGGGGCATACCCCGCCCGTCCTCTCCAGCACGCAGTCACCGCATCCGAGACAACGCTCGGCCCACACACCCAGCTCCTCTGTGACACCCATGAAGGTGGTGTTGAGGCCGGGATAGACGATGAGGTCAGGGAAGACCGTGACCATGTGTTGCACCCCGCACCCGCAGGCGAGGGAGACGACCACGTCGGCGCGGGCAACGTGGTCCACCGCCTCCTGGAGGAACTCCTCGTCGCACTGGCGTTCCACGTTCGCGTACCATATCTCCCTGGAAACGCCCCTCTCCCTGCCCCGAAGTCGGAGGGCGAGGGCCGTCTCCTCGGCCTCCCTCTCACCCCCTGCCATGCATACGGTCACGCAAGTACCGCAACCCAGGATGAGGACCCTTTCGAAGCCCTCCACCATAGCGGCGATCTCCTCCAGGGGCTTCCTGTCTCCCGTGATCATTCCACATCACCTCCATCGTTGGTAGCAAATTTCGCGAGTTGTTCGATCATCGCCCTCTGGTCTATGGGGCTTCCCAGGACCAGACCGATCATGCTCCGGTCCAGCCCCACCTCCTCGAGCACATCCCCCACATGACCCAGGGCCGCCTTGGCCCGTTGGCTTCCCGTGAGATGCCTGCAACGCCCCTGGAAGCAGCCCACGGCCACCACGGAACGGGCGCCCTCGTCGAGGGCCCGCAGCACCATCAGAGGGTCCAAGGAGCCCAGGCAAGGCAACTCCCGGTACTCGAAATCGGGCAGGTGGACCCTCGCCTCCCGTCCCGAGGCCTCCTCGAGGATGGGCGTTGCGGTGTGCTTGCACCCGAATATTATCATGATCCCCTCCTTGTCGTGCATGGTCAAGCCACCTCCACGTTGTCCGAATCCACCATGTTGATGGCCTTGGCCGGGCAGATGCTCGCGCACAGACCGCAGGCCTGGCACGCCCTCGGCATTATCACGGCCGCCCTCGCCTCGTTGTTGAACACTATGGCGTCGTGGGGGCAGATCCTGAGGCAGTTGAGGCAAGCCGCGCACAGGTCTGGGTCCACCTCCCCCACCTCTGGTTCCAGGGGGAAGCCCCTGGCGTACTCTGCGATGGCGGTGGCGGCAGCCGCGGCCCCACCGAGCTGTATCGAGGATCCCGTCCGGGTGGCTGGCACCGCGGTGTACACCCCGCGGCGGGGCGTCATGACCGGAAGCACGTTCAACCGATGCTCGGTCGGGATGCCCTCGGGGGCATAGCGGGACAGGAACCAGGGCCACACGAGGTCCCGACCCTCATGGGTCGGGGGAGCGGCCACGTGATCGGCCTCCACATCGCGCTCGCCCAGCTCCGGCGAGAGCTCGTCGACGAAGCGAACGAGGTACGGTCCCTCGCCCAAGACCTTCAGGGTGCGGACCATGTAGCGCGTGAACCCGACACCTCGGTCGGCCAGGTCCATCTGCAGCTCCTGCATGCCCTCGCCGGCCACGGCCATCTCTCGGAACAGGACCTCCACCCGGGCTCCCGGGGAACGGTCCAATATCTCGGCGGCCAGCCGTAGGGCCTCGCCGTCGTTCCCCATCAGGAGGACGAAACGGTCGCTCCGGCCATCGTGGAAGCCCTTCCTGAGGCTCCTTCGCAGGTCCGGATATGGAACGGTCCCTGGTAAGATCGATGGACCGCTGTCCTCGCTCTGGGGCACCGTGACGATCACGTCGGCCTTGAGGTTGATGGTGGCCTCGCCTCCGGGCACCCCCATTCGGACCAGGAAGGCCTTCGGTTCACCCTCGAGCCGTTTAACGCCCCTTCCAGGTCCTCCGATGACCATCGTGGTGCTGGCGCCGGCCGCCTTCGCCGTTCGGTCGGCATCGTCGGCGACCGGTCCTTGGCCAAGCACGACCAATCGAGGAGGGTAACCGGTCCACTCGGGGGGATGGACCTCGAGGACGGCCGCAGCCGCCGCCATGCCACCAAGGGATGCCTCCACCAGGTCCACGGGTCCCGTGGCGCCACCAGTTGCGAACACGCCGGGATGGGAGGTGGGGGGGGGACCGCCCTCGCCCCGGGCGATGAAGCCGTACTCATCCGTTGCCAGGCCCAGCATCCCCGCGACACGGGACGTGCCCTCAGAGGGGACCGGTCCCGTGGACAGCACGACAGCAGAGAAGATGTCGGCACGGATCTCTCCCGCCAGGGTGTCCTCGTAGCGGACCTCGAGGCGACCATCGGGGGATGCCTGGATGGCGGCTGGCCGTG